>NZ_JANMUN010000261.1:0-41466 GCF_031391665.1 Ferruginibacter sp. | reverse complement strand
GGTTAATTGCACCATCAGCATTCCGGATGATCTACCCAATATTGTTGTGAGTGGAGAAATAAGAAGAAATGTTTTTTTAGTAGTAAAGGAAGCATTGAATAATGTGTTGAAGCATTCAAAAGCAACTGAAGTTAATATTACCCTGCAGCGTGTGCCCGACGGGCTTAAACTTTTTATACAGGACAACGGTGTTGGCATTGATTTTGAAAAATTGCGCCAGTTTGGTAATGGTTTAAAAAATATGAAGAAGAGAATGGATGATATTGGTATACTATTTTCCATTGAAAATAATAATGGCACTTTAGTTACGCTGCACCGGATAATAACTGACACTAATTTTTCTTCGTAATACCTGCAGCCAATAAAATCCAACCGGTAATAAAACACAAACCGCCAAATGGGGTAATGGCACCAATCCATTTTACAGATTGTACCGCAGTTAAAATATACAATGAACCTGAAAATAAAATAATACCGGCAATAAAAAGATTACCTGCCCATTTTAATAATTTGTTTGAAAATTCTTTATACAAAATACCGGTTACCAGCAATGCAAACGCATGATAAAATTGGTACCTCACAGCAGTTTCAAATGTTTGCAATCCTTCGGCAGATAGTTTTGTTTTTAAAAAATGTGCGCCGAATGCACCACAAATAACTGCCACTGCTGCAAGCAAAGCTCCTGCTGTTAAAAAAAATTTATTCATTGTATTAAGTTGATGCTGTCTGCTGTAATTGCCGAAACCGGCAAAGTTATTTTTGCCTGCGAATAATAAATTTCTCTTTCCTGTAATTTATTTTCAATAAAAATTAATAACTCCTGCGGAGAAAAATCTTTTATCAGCGGCCTTTTTTCCTGTTCGGTAATTACTCTTTTAAAAATATCCTGAGCAGTTGCTGCAAGATATACCGTTGTTCCATTTGCATTCATCCACTGCATATTATTATTAAAGCATGGCGTGCCGCCGCCGCAGGCAATTATACAATTTTGTTTTGTTGCAAATGTTTGCAGCATTTGCATTTCCTTCTGCCTGAAATATGCCTCGCCATTTTGGTTAAATATTTCTGCAACCGATTTTTTTTCTTTCTTTTCTATTACTTCGTCCAGATCAAAAAACTGCAGTCCGCTTTTTGCAGCCCATAATTTACCCCAGTGCGTTTTACCACTGCCCATAAATCCAATAAGAAAAATCTTACCCCCTAACCCCCTGAAGGGGGAATTGACCGCAGTGTTCATGTTAATTGTTTAACTATCCTTATAACTAGGAAAACACGAATTTACACGAATAAAAATTCCGCATTAAATTCTACATAATAATCTTTGCTAAATTCTTCGCTACGATAAAGTTCCCCTTTAGGGGCGGAGGGGCGAGGGGCTAATGCTTTGGATTATAAATATCGTTGGGTGTAGGTGTGGTGGAAGGTGTAGGCGATGTACGTGTAGTAGAAGAACTCTTCTTTTTAAAATCCCCTCTCTTCCACGCTTTAATAAACTCTGCCCATGCAAACGGGTTAAAAATATTTTGCGGGGGAACCTGGCCGGCATAATAAGCTTTTGTACCTGCCTGTCTTAAAAATTGATTGCTGGCTTCCCTTCCGTCGGAGGGTAAGTTGGCTGCTAAAATGCGGCGTGTGGCAGCGTCATTATTTTTTCGGGCCACAGTTATATAATCGTCCTGTACAGGGTTGTTTAAAAAATCTCTTTCAAACTGTGCCCTTGATGGACGTGATTTAATAATTGTTGCAGGCAAATAAATAGTATCGTTAATCATTAATTGAATTACGCTTTGCTGGTTGCCGGTAAGATCTTTAGGGATGGAAACTGATTTTGTTTTAAACCCAATGCTGCTGAATTCAATTTCGTCGCCTTTTAAAACCACAATACTAAAAACGCCTTTATCGTTGGTAACTGTTCCCCTGTTTTGATTTTTTACCACCACACTAACACCTTCCAAACCTTTTAAACTGTCTGCAGTCATTACAAGGCCATATAATTGCACTACCGAATCTTTAAAAGATTCGAACTGAGCTTTTGACTGCACAGGTTTTATAAAACAAAAAATAAAAAGTATAGGTATAAATCTACGCATCAATAAAAGTTGAATAATGGTATGCCGTACAAGTGAGTGACACAACGATGTTAAATAGTGTTACCAAAGTTTGTCCCAAAAATAACAACATTCCTTAATTAATAAACAAAGTAAAGGCATGGTTGTTTAAATTTGCATCTCTATTGGCTTTTTAACAAATAATTGAACATGACAAACGAAGATATTTTAAAAGCGCTGAGTAATGTGCAGGAACCCGATTTAGGCAAGGATCTGGTGACCTTAAATATGATAAAAGATATAAATATTGAGGGCAATAATGTGTCGTTTACCATTGTGCTTACCACGCCTGCCTGCCCAATGAAAGATATGATGCGTATGGCCAGTGAAAATGCGGTGAAAATATTGGTGAATAAAGAAGCCGTGGTTACCGTAAATTTTACGGCCAACACTACCACCAACCGAAAAGATGCTAAGACAATTTTGAGCGGTGTAAAAAATATTATTGCAGTGGTGAGTGGTAAAGGCGGTGTAGGAAAAAGTACGGTAAGTGCGAACCTTGCTTTGGCATTAGCTGCTGGTGGTGCAAAAGTTGGACTGATGGATGCTGATATTTACGGCCCCAGCCAGCACATAATGTTTGGCATACGTGGCGAAAGGCCATTGATGAAAGATGATGGCAGTGGCAAAGGCATGATTGTGCCGATTGAAAAATTTGGAATTAAAATAATGAGTATTGGTTTGCTGATTGATGAAAAACAGGCGGTGGTTTGGCGTGGCCCAATGGTAAGCAGTGCCATCCGCCAGTTTGTTACCGAAGTTGATTGGGGCGAACTGGATTATTTAGTAATTGATATGCCACCCGGCACCGGCGATATTCATTTAACTGTGGTGCAAACTGTACCTGTTACCGGGGTGATTGTTGTTACTACGCCGCAATTGGTGGCGCTTGCAGATGCAAAAAAAGGTGTAGCCATGTTCGGGCAGGCACAACTGAAAGTACCTGTAATTGGTTTGGTAGAAAACATGAGTTATTTTACTCCGGCAGAATTGCCCGGTAATAAATATTATATTTTCGGAAAAGATGGCGGCAAAAATTTAGCCGATGAATTTGATCTTGCTTTTTTAGGCCAAATACCTATTGTACAAAGCATACGTGAGGGTGGTGATATTGGGGTGCCCGTAATAGTGAGTGATGAACCGGTAAGCAAAAAAGCTTTTGAAGATTTTGCAGGCAATGCGGTTAGGGCTATTGCCATGAGGAATGCGAATATGGAACCGACGAAGGTGCAGGAAATGGTGGGTTAACCTCACCTATCCCAAAGGAGAGGGAAATGGAGGAGATTATGTAGAAGATTGTGTTATAGAAATTATTTTGAGTAGAATGCACTCTTTGTAACAAAATTCTAAAAGATGGTTAAATAATTTTAGTTACCCATTTCAGTTTCCTCTTCCTTAGGAGAGGGGTTGGGATGAGCTTTTATTCAACAAAGCACTTCGCTGATATGAAATACTTTTCAATAGCTTTATTCTTTACCGTTTTATTTTCGTGCGCTACAAATAAAAAAATGGCTGCAACTACAAATGAAGTACAAAAGCCCCCTTTAGGGGGTTTGGGGGTTTTCGATAAACAAGGCCACCGTGGCTGCCGTGGTTTGATGCCCGAAAACACTGTACCGGCAATGATAAATGCGGTGGGTATGGGTGTTACTACTTTAGAAATGGATGTGGTAATTACAAAAGATAAGCAGGTGATATTATCGCATGAGCCGTTTTTTAATCATGAGATAACGACAAAAGCGGATGGCAGTTTGGTAAATGAAAAAGAAGAAAAGAGTTTCAATATTTATAAAATGAATTTTGCTGAAACTCAACAATTTGATGTGGGATTAAAACCGCATCCCCGTTTTCCTCAGCAACAAAAAATGGCGGTACACAAACCACGTTTGGCTGATGTATTTGATTCGGTAAAAAATTATATGATGATGGCGAGAAGGCCGTTTCCTTTTTTTAATATTGAAACAAAATCAATGCCTGCTACCGATAATATTTACCATCCTGCACCTGCGGTGTTTGTGGAATTACTGATGAAAGTGATTAAAGAAAAAGATATGGAGCAATATGTAATTATTCAATCTTTTGATTTTAGAACGTTGCAATATTTACACCAGCATTATCCTTTAATAAAAACGGCTATGCTTATTGAGGATTACGATAAGCGAAGTTTAGAAGATCAAATTAAGGCATTAGGTTTTACACCAACTATTTACAGCCCTGCTTATGTTTTAGCTACTGCGGAAGTGATAAAAAAATGTCATCAGCAAAATATAAAGATTATTCCGTGGACGGTGAATGATAAAAAAGAAATAGAAAGGTTGAAGGGTTTGGGTGTGGATGGGATAATTAGTGATTATCCGGATTTATTCTAAAGAATAAAAAAACGGAACGCAGATTATCATGATAGATAAGATTTAATATGATCTTATCTGTGTTAATCATAATCATCATAAAAATCAGCGTTCTAAACCCCCAGCCAATCCTCCGCATTTTTAAACAACAACTTTTCCTGCAAGTCTTTCTCCAGTCCCATCGTTTGAATTAACTTTCCGGGATGATGTTCTCCCAATGGAAAAGGATAATCGCTGCCCAAACAAATTTTGTCTTCTCCCATTACATCAATTATATACTTCATGGCTTTTTCATCATGCACTAAACTGTCTATCCAAAATTTACCAATATAATCTCTGGGGTTAATAGCATTATCAATAGCAACCAAATCGGGACGAACATTAAAGCCATGTTCTATTCTTCCTATCGTTAAAGGAAAACTGCCACCGCCATGTGCAAATGCCACTCTCAATTTTGGAAATGCCTGCAGCACTCCACCAAAAATCATCGAACAAATTGCCCTTGAAGTTTCGACAGGCATGCCTACTAACCAGGGCAACCAATATTTTTGTATCTGGTTTTCTCCCATCATTTCCCATGGATGAATAAATAAAGCACAGCCCAATTCTTCTGCTCTTTTATAAAAAGGAAAGAATTTTTGTTCTGATAAATTTTCGCCGTTGATGTTACTGCCAATTTCTAACCCCGGCATTTTTAATTCGGTAACACAACGTTCCATTTCCTGTATGGCCAGGTCAATATCCTGCAATGGCACAGTGCCAATACCTATAAAACGTTTGGTGTTTTTTGTAACCGTGTTTGCAATATGATCATTAAAAAAGCGGCTGGTTTCTAAACCATCTTTGGGTTTTGCCCAGTAATTAAATAACACCGGAATGGTAGATAAAACCTGGATGGTTACATCTCTTTCATTCATTTCTTTCAACCGCAATGCAGCATCAAAACAATTGTCTTCTACTTCTCTAAACAACTTATCGCCTTTCATCATGCAGGCTTTGCAGTTGCGGTGTTCTAAATGTATAAATTCTCCATAGCCAAATTTTTGTACCCAGTTGGGCATTTTATCGGGCATTATGTGGGTGTGTATGTCGATTTTCATATTTTTCACGCCAAGCAGATAAGATGCAAAGACGCAGTTAATGTAGAGAATAATGAGTTGTAAATAATTTTTCATTGCGCCTTATTTCCTTTGCGCCTTTGCATGAAAACTCCGCTACCCTTTTTTAACTGGAGGTGCCATCACCGCTCCACATTTATCACAAGTTCGTTTATGTTCATCTTTATAAAAACCTTCCATCACTGGCGGCAACTGGGTAACAATATCTGTGATCACTTTATATTCTTCGTACAATTTATTGCCGCAACTTTCGCAGTACCATAAAAAACCATCTTCTTCGCTTTCTCTTACTTTTTCAATTACCAGTCCAACAGTGTTTGGTCCACGCTGTGGACTGTGCGGTGTTTTAGGCGGTAATAAAAAAATATCGCCTTCATTAATTGCAATATCTTTCGGTACACCATCATCAATTATCTTCAGCACAATATTGCCCTCCACCTGGTAATACAATTCTTCACTTTCGTTGTAATGATAATCTTTACGGCTGTTGGGGCCGCCTACCACCATCACAATAAAATTTTCTGCATCTTTATAAATACATTGATTGCCTACAGGAGGTTTTAGTAAATCCCGGTGTTCATCAATCCATTTTTTTAAATTAAAGGGTGCTGAAACTGACATAGCTAAAGTTTTAGGATTGTAAGTTAAATATTTTTTTGTACTGAATACCAACTCATAATTCATAACGCTTAATTCATCACTAAAATATTTACCTTTAACCTTATGAATCTTGCCATTCCATATCATTTAGAAAATTTTATTGGTGGAAATTTTATTGGTCCGCTAAGCGGTGCATTTTTAGATAATGTAAATCCTGCTACTGCAGAAGTGTACGGACAAATTCCCAACAGCAATAAAAAAGATATTGATGTTGCAGTGCATGCGGCACAAAAAGCTTTCGTAGAATGGAGTATCACTTCCAATGAAAAACGATTTTTTATTTTAAATAAAATTGCAGATTTAATTGATAAAAACCTGGAGACATTAGCATTAGCCGAAACCAACGATAATGGAAAACCATTATGGCTAAGTAAAGAAGTTGATATCAAAAGAGCATCGGCTAACTTTCGTTTTTTTGCAACAGCCATTATGCAGTTTGCCAGCGAAAGCCATGCCATGGAAGATAAAGCCATCAATTACACTTTACGTCAACCCATTGGTATTGTGGGTTGCATTTCTCCCTGGAATTTACCTTTATATTTATTTACATGGAAGATTGCGCCTGCACTGGCCGCAGGTAATTGTGTAATTGCAAAGCCAAGCGAAGTAACACCGGTTACTGCTTTTCTCTTAGCAAAAATTTGTAAAGAAGCCGGTTTGCCCGATGGTGTTTTAAATATTGTACATGGCGATGGGCAAAATTGTGGTGAAGCAATTGTACAACATCCTGCAATAAAAGCAATATCGTTTACCGGCAGCACAAAAGCAGGTGGCAGCATTGCCAGTATTGCTGCACCCATGTTTAAAAAACTTTCATTGGAGCTGGGCGGAAAAAACCCTATTATTATTTTTAATGATTGCGACTGGCCAAAAATGCTGCAGGAAACCATTCGTTCGTCGTTTGGTAACCAGGGACAAATATGTTTGTGCGGCAGCCGGATATTAATTGAAAAAGCTGCTTACGAAAATTTTAAAACATATTTTGTTGACATCACAAAAAAATTAACTGTTGGTGATCCGCTGGATGAAAAAAGTAAACAGGGCGCCATAGTAAGTAAAGCACATTTTGAAAAAATAATGAAATGTATTGCAATTGCAAAACAGGAAGGCGGAAAAATTTTATGTGGCGGCAATGCCATTAAATTAGAAGGAAGATGTACTAACGGATATTTTATTGAACCGACAATTATTGAAGGCTTAGATCAACAATGTAAAACTAACCAGGAAGAAATTTTTGGACCGGTAATAACCATTCAATCTTTTGAAACAGAAGAAGAGGCTTTGCAATTAGCCAACGCAACGCAGTATGGTTTAGCAGCAACGATATGGACGCAGGACATCAGCAAAGCCAACCGCATGGCGGCAAAAGTAGAAAGCGGAATTGTTTGGGTAAATTGCTGGCTGGTAAGAGATTTGCGTACCCCGTTTGGTGGTATTAAAAATAGCGGCATTGGCAGAGAAGGTGGCTGGGAAGCCTTGAGATTTTTTACTGAAGCGAAAAATGTTTGCATACAATTTTAAAATTCTATCGCAGAGAAAAGGAGAAGCAGAGATGTCGCAGAGATCCTCTGCGGAAACTCATTATCTCCTTTTCTCTGCGGTTAAAAAAATGAACCATGAGCGAAGTTGTAAATACAGAAACAGCAGCAAAACCATTAGGCGCATATCCGCATGCAAGAAAAGTGGGCAACTTATTATTTCTGTCTGGTATTGGCAGCAGAAATGTAAAAGACAATTCCATACCCGGATTAGAATTAGATAATGAAGGCAATATTATACAATATGATATTGAAGCCGAATGCCGCCAGTGTTTTGCCAATGTAAAGGCCGTGCTGGAAGCCAGCGGCAGCAGTTGGAATAAGATTGTTGATGTAACTGTTTTTTTAACCAACATGAAAAAAGATTTTCCTGTGTATAATAAAGTGTATGCTGAATATTTTACTGCAGTGCAAGCTTGCAGAACTACAGTAGAAGTAAAAAGTTTGCCGACACCAATAGCGATTGAATTAAAAGTAATAGCAACAATAGATTGACAATTGGGCTAAAGCCCTGCGAATAAAAATCAATTGCCACGGGCTTAAGCCCGTGGCAATGCAAAAACAATAGCTGGCTTTAGCCCGAAATATATTTTATGATATTTGAAAATAGCTTAGCATTTGCCCAACAACTTGATGCAAACGATTCTCTAAAAAATTTCAGAGATCAATTTTATATTCCTATCATCAATGGAAAAGAAGCTATTTACTTTACCGGAAATTCTCTTGGCTTGCAACCTAAAACCACACAAGATTATGTACTGAATGAATTAGAGGACTGGGCCAACTTTGGCGTAGAAGGACATTTTCATGCAAGAAAACCATGGATGCCTTATCATGAAATTTTTCCTGCGCAACTGGCAAAAATTATTGGTGCGTTACCCGAAGAAATTGTAGTGATGAATCAACTGACGGTGAATTTACATTTGCTGATGGTGAGTTTTTACAGGCCAACCCAACAACGTTATAAAATTATTTGCGAAGCAAAAGCATTTCCTTCTGATCAGTATGCAATGGAATCGCAGGTAAAATATCATGGATTAAATTATGCAGATGCAGTTGTTGAAGTACAACCAAGAGAAGGAGAATATGCAATTAGAACAGAAGATATTCTTACCACAATACAACAACACGGCGACAGCGTAGCAGTAGTTTTATTTGGCGGTGTAAATTATTATACGGGTCAGCTTTTCGATGTACAAAAAATTACCACTGCTGCACATGCGGTGGGTGCCATTGCAGGATTTGATCTGGCACATGCAGCCGGTAATGTGGAGCTCCAGCTCCACAATAATAACGTTGATTTTGCCTGCTGGTGTTCTTACAAATATTTAAACAGTGGGCCAGGTGGTGTATCCGGAATTTACATTCATCAAAAACATATTGCTGATAAAACAATCCCACGCTTTGCTGGCTGGTGGGGCCATACCAAAGACACCCGTTTTAAAATGGAGAAAGGCTTTGAACCCATACCTACTGCCGAAGGATGGCAATTAAGCAATGCCCCTATCTTATCAATGGCTGCACACAAAGCGGCACTGGATATTTTTGAAGCAGCGGGCATGGAAAATTTAATTGCAAAAGGAAAAATGCTGAGTGATTATTTATTGTTTATTATTGATGAAATAAATACTGGCTTAAAAGAAAAACAAATTGAAATAATTACACCACGAAACGAAAATGAAAAAGGTTGCCAGGTGAGTATGCTGATGTTACAAAGAGGGGCGGCAGTTTTTGAAGCATTGAAACAGCATGGTGTACTTGCAGATTGGAGAGAACCCAATGTAATTCGTGTGGCGCCGGTGCCGTTGTACAATACATTCAGCGATGTGTTTACATTTGGACAAATTGTAAAAGCAATACTGGAACACTGATAAATATGATTATGATGATTTACGCAGATAAAATCATAATCAATGGTAACACTAATAAAAATCTGTGTTCTAAAAAATGAAAAAAGATACTATAATCATTGGAGCAGGCTTAGTTGGTTCATTGCTTTCTATTTATTTAAGTAAGAAAGGGCATAAAGTAAAACTTTATGAACGCCGCAGCGATATGCGTAAAGAAAAAATTGTTGCAGGCCGCTCTATAAATCTTGCTTTAAGCGACAGAGGAATAAAAGCATTAGAAGAAGTGGGCATTATGGAGGAAATAAAAAAGATCGCTATTCCCATGCATGGCAGGTATATCCATAACGCAGATGGCAGTACCGCTTACCAGCCTTATGGAAACGATGGGCAATTTATTAATTCTGTATCAAGAGGAGAACTGAATAAAATGCTGATGAATTTAGCAGAAGCTAATGGAGCAGAAATTTTCTTTAATGAAAAATGCGAAAGCATTAACTGGAAAGAAAATAAAATTTCATTTCAACATACTGCTAACTTTCTACCTACAATTATCAACTATCAACTTTTCTTTGGCAGTGATGGCGCTTATTCTGCAGCAAGGCTAAACCATCAATTACAACACGACAGGTTTCAATATCAACAGCACTATATTGATTTTGGGTATAAAGAACTAACTATCCCTTCAGGCAGCAATGGCGAATTTTTGATGGAGAAAAATGCATTGCATATTTGGCCGAGAGGAAACTTTATGCTGATTGCATTACCCAATATTGATGGCAGTTTTACTTGTACCTTATTTTTTCCTTTTGAAGGTGAAACTTCCTTTGCATCATTAGATACTAAAGAAAAAGTAAAAATATTTTTTGAAAAGACATTCGCAGATGCAGCTGATTTAATCCCCACATTAGAGGATGATTTTTTTAATAACCCTACTGCTTCTTTAGTAACTGTAAAATGTTTTCCGTGGATAAGAGACAATAAATTTGCATTGATAGGTGATGCGGCACATGCCATTGTTCCATTTTTTGGCCAGGGTATGAATTGTGGTTTTGAAGATTGCAGTGTATTAAATAATTTAATTGGTAAACATAACGACAACTGGAAAAACATTTTAGAAGAATATCAAATCTTGCGTAAACCTGATGGCGATGCCATTGCCCAACTGGCACTGAATAATTTTATTGAGATGAGAGACAAAGTGGGTGACCCTAAATTTTTATTGCAGAAAAAAATTGAAGCTGCCTTCAGTAAAAAGCATCCTGATAAATGGACGCCTGCTTATGCACAGGTGACTTTTAGTCCGCAGATAAGATATAGCGATGCATTGAAGAATAGCATAAAGCAGGAAGCGATAATGCAGCAGGTAATGGCTTTGCCGGATATTGAAAATATTTGGCAGACTGGAGAAGTAGAACAAATGATGCTAGAAAAGCTATTGGGCTAAAGCCCCCAACTGGTGATTGTTATCCAGAGCCTGAAGGCAGTGGCAATTGAAATACATTTTTTTAAAAAGTAGTTTGTAATTATTACCAATAAATTGCCCCGCCCTTCAGGGCGGGTAACTGATAAAAAGCCAACGGGCTTTAGCCCAATAAACCATGTACAAATTTTCCTACTACACCGAACAAGACACAGAAAAGGTAATTGCCTTTATGAAAGAAAATGCCTTTGCCTTAATTACTGGCACAGGAGAAAAATATCCTGTAGCCACACAAATTCCTTTGGAGATAAAGATAAAGGAAGGTAAAATATTTTTAGAAGGCCACCTGATGCGAAAGACAGATCACCATTTGGCTTTTGAGAAAAATAATAATGTATTGGTGCTTTTTACAGGGCCGCATTGTTTTGTAAGCGCAAGCTGGTACACCAATCCGGGAGTGGGTTCTACCTGGAATTATTTAACCGTACATGCTAAAGGAAAAATCAGTTTTACCGACGAAGAAGGAACTTTAAAAGCAGTAAAAGCAGTAAGTGATAAATATGAAGGTACAACATCTGAAGGTGCATTTGATAATTTACCAAAGGAATATATTGACCACATGGTAAAAGCTATTGTTGGTTTCAGCATTGAAGTGGAAACCCTCGATAATGTTTTTAAATTGAGTCAGAACAGAGATGTAGATTCTCAAAAAAATATTATTGAACAGTTAAAAAAAAGGGGCGATGACAATTCGGTAATGATTGCAGAAGAAATGGAACGCAGATTGAACTGATAAAAATTATTATAACTGATTTATTTACTTTTGCAGCATGACAAGGAAACAACTGACAGAACAGATACAAATAAAAAAATCTTATTTAACTGTAGGATTGGATACCGACATCACAAAAATCCCCAAACATTTACAATCGCACCCCGATGCAATTTTTGAATTTAATAAAGCAATTATCGACGCCACAAAAGATTTATGTGTTAGCTATAAAATAAACACTGCCTTTTATGAAGCGTTGGGAGTAAAGGGTTGGCAAGCGATGGAGAAAACAGTAAATTACATTCCCACAGAACATTTTAGAATTGCAGATGCCAAGCGTGGCGATATTGGTAATACTTCTTCGCAATATGCCAAAGCATTTTTTGAAACGTTGAATTTTGATGCGATAACTGTTGCGCCTTATATGGGTGAAGACAGCATTCGTCCGTTTTTAGAATATGAAAATAAATGGACGATAGTTTTAGGGCTGACGAGTAATGCAGGCAGTAAAGATTTTGAACAGCTGCGTTTGGTTAGTGAAGACACTAACCAAGGTAAAGTAGTTTGTGAGGACACGAACTACGGTGGTGAATTTTTATACGAACAGGTTTTGAAAAAAGTAAGCAACTGGGGTAATAAAGATAATTTAATGTTTGTAGTGGGTGCTACAAAAGCAAGCGACTTAGAAAAAATAAGAAAAATAATTCCTGATAATTTTTTATTGGTACCGGGTGTTGGTTTCCAGGGTGGCAGTTTAAAAGATGTAAGTAAATATGGCATGAATAAAGATTGCGGACTTTTAGTAAATGCCAGCAGGGCAATAATTTTTGCCAGCGAAAAAGAAGATTTTGCAGCAGAGGCAAGGGTTATTGCACAGCAGTATCAAAACGAAATGGCGGAATATTTAAAATAATATCTTATGCAACGCAGAAAATTTCTCCAAAACATTTCACTGCTTTCTGCAGCTGCAACATTGCCTGCAGTTAGTAATGCCACAGCTGAAAAAAAGAAAAATAAATTTACTGCTGCCTTCATCAGCGATATACATATTAAACCATTAGCCATTGCCGAAGCAGGAATGACAAAGGTTTTACAGAATATTAATCAATTAAAACAGCTTCCCGATTTTATTATTAATGGCGGCGACAGTATTATGGATGCACTTGCTGTTGATAAAGAAAAAACAAAAATACAGTGGGATCTTTTTAATAAAATTATGCAGGCCGAGAATAAATTACCTGTAAAACATTGCATAGGCAATCATGATATTTGGGGATGGCAATTAAAAGAAGATGTAAAAAATGACAGTCTTTACGGTAAAGCCTGGTGGCTGCAGCAAACGGGTAACGCAAAACCTTATTACAGCTTTTCGCACAACAACTGGCATTTTATTATTTTAGACAGTACACAGGAAAATAATGGCAGCTATATTGCATTGTTAGATACTGAACAATTTAACTGGCTGGAAAACGAATTGAACAATAACAAAGAAAAATTCATCTGCATTGTTTCTCATATTCCCATTGTTTCTTTTTGCAGTGCTATGTTTTTTAAAGATATGCTGCCCAATGGGGATTGGAAATTATCGAGGGCATTACTCCATACCGATGCAAGAAAAATAAAAGATCTTTTTAAAAAATATCTCAACATTAAAACATGCCTGAGTGGCCATATACATTTACAGGATGAAGTGGATTATCTGGGTATAAAGTATTTTTGCAACGGGGCAGTTAGCGGCAACTGGTGGAACGGATCCTTCCAGGATTTTGCGCCAGCTTATGCACTGTTTAATTTTTATACCGATGGAACTGTGGAAAGAAAGATGATGGAATACTGATACTGCCTTATTTAAAAATGCCGTTATTTGATTTAGAAAATTTTCTTCCACTGCAAACTGTTCAACAATAAAATAACTGGCGCCTGATGCTCAGTATATTATTATACTTAAATGTAAACAATGAAGCTGCTTTATTTGAAGTTTGGTTAATTAGTTATCAGCAGTGATAAAAGAAATATTAGTTGGTTACTGCTTTTATTTTTTGCCAAAGGCTATTGTCAAAACCAGAAACTGCAAAACTCGGGTTTGCCGGATCTGATGCATCACCCATTCTTATCACCACCATATTTTTACTGGGTACTACATAAATACGCTGGTCGGAGGCTCCCATTGCAGCAAACATATCAGCAGGTGCATTTGGCACAAGCATTCCCGGGAAAACCGTTTGCCCGCTGGGCACCATAAAAGTGGTTTTACCATTTAACCACCATAAATAACCATACCCCGGATTTATATTTTGCGATGTTGAAACACTTTCATTAAAATAAGTTTCATTTATTATCTGCTCATTGTTCCATTTGCCTTTATTAAGTGCAAGCAATCCAAACCTTGCCATACTGCGGGTATTGCTGTTGTAAATTTTATAAATAACTCCGTTGTTCCAAAAGCCATCCATCCCTATTCTATTTTTCAATTTTGCATTGAAGTATGTTTCAAAACTCTGGCCGCTTGCGGCGGCCACAACATCCATTAATTTTTGAAAAACATTATGGTAACTCCATCTGGTACCTGCATCTGCCATGTAGGTTAAGTTTGCAGTAATAACTAAATCGCTTGAGTCTTTAATTCCGGAAGTCATGGTAAGCAAATGCCTTGATGTTATTAAATTTTCTTTTGCTAATGGTTCTTTCGTCCACCCAGTACCTAAATATTGCGAAACGCTGTTATTAATGCTGAGTAAGCCTTCCTGCTGGGCAATTCCTGTTGTGGTTGCCGCAAGGGTTTTGCCTGCGCTGTTCCATTGCCATGTTGTGGTGGGGGTGTGCCCGTTAAAATATTCTTCCATTACAATTCTTCCGTTTACAAGAATTATAAATGATCTGGTGTTTTTTTGAACAAGAAAATCTTTCAGTGGCTGTATGGCACTTTCGTTCCAACCCAGGCCGGAAACGGGCTTTGTTTGCCATGTATTATCAGTGATTGAAGGAAAATACATGGTTTCTGGCACAGGGTCAACTGTAGAATCTCCATCTCCTTTTTGGCAGCTAAAGAATGTAATTGCAGCGGTAAGCAGTAGTAAGTATTTCATAAAATAATTTTGCAGATAGACTTTACGCTTTCATAAACGTTTAAACTGGCAAATTATTTTTCTCTATTTGTTTAATCATTCTCTTAATAAATAATAGTTAACTATAAATGAAATGTTCAAAATGTTAAAATATTCTTACAAAATGTAAAATAATTACTACTTATTGTAAAAAATATTTTACATTTGTGAAAACAATAAAATTATGACTACACAATTATTATTATCACACAGGTATAAAAAAATTGGTTGGTTCATCTTTATTCCTGCTACAATTTTGGGGCTTATATTAGCCAGTGGTCGATTTGATACAACTTGGATTAGAGCCAGGGTATTTGCAATTGCCAATGATGGCTCTGCATTGCATTCTGAATACTTTAATTTTGCAGATACCGATATCACTAATACAGTTATTGGGGCTTTATTTATTATTGGTGCAATGCTGGTAAGTTTTTCAAAAGAAAAAAATGAAGATGAATTTATTGCGAATGTACGTTTGTCATCATTACTTTGGGCTGTATGTGTAAATTATATTTTACTGTTATTTTGTTTTGTCTTTGTCTATGGCACATCATTTTTAAGTATTATGCTGTATAATATGTTTACGGTGCTCATCATTTTCATTATCCGGTTTAATTATCTTATGTATAAAAATTCTAAAAGAGCATTTGATGAAAAATAATATTAAGGTAGAAAGGGCAATAAAAGGATTAACGCAGGAAGAACTGGCTAATAAAGTATCTGTAAGCCGGCAAACCATCAATGCTATGGAAGCAAATAAATATGTTCCATCAACAGTATTAGCGCTTAAAATTGCAAAACTATTTAACAAGCCTGTTGAAGAAGTTTTTATACTGGAGAAAACCGATTGATAAATAATTTTTATTTTGATAGTTCCAATTGTTTAATCCATTTCCGGCAAATAGCTAAAGGTATTAAACCAATTACCCCAAAGCTGCAGTCTATTAAAACATGAAAAATTGGGATATGCCTTATTGGTGCAGCAATAAAAGCCAATGGAATTATTGCCACGCAAGCCATCATGGCCCAATCAATAACCCATATATTTTTTACCGGATCTTTTAACGGGCCGATAAAAGCCATGGCAATTACAATATGTGCAAAAGCCAGCCAATCGAACCCGTAAGCCAGCATGGGATATTTTGCATTGGTTTCTACCAACGCCGCATACACCTCTTTTAACCATTGCTCTGCAAAGGTTGGCACTAATGCAGGATGATTAAGTAACCAGCGCAATTCTGTTTCTACAGGAAATGCAGTAACACCACTTAGTATTAAGGCGATGATAAAAAATAAAATGAGCAGTCGGATTTTGGTGAGTAATTTCATTTTAAGGATTTAATTTTTTTGGTTTGCCCGGCACAAAACTTCCTGTAGGCGCTGTCCACCAGGGATGAATTTCATAAGTTAATCTTCCTGCTGCAATTGCAGGATCGGTATTCAATAATTTTTCAACTTCTTCTTTTGTGCTGCAGTCAAAAATAAAAATGCCTTTCCAGCTGCCATCATCTCCAAACGGGCCGGCTACTTTTAATTTTCCCTCATAATATAAATGGCCGATGTTTGCCATATGCCCTTCCTGTATTTTTGCGGCAGTTGCAGAATCCTGTGTACGGTTGCTTCCTGCAATAAGCATTACAAACCAGTATTGTTTTATTTGATTTTCTACTTTTGGTTTTCTTCTTATTGTTGAAGTGCTGGATTTTTGTTGAGCTGAAGCTTCAATAAAAAAGATTGAACACATTGAAACGATCAACAAATATTTTATAACAACTTGCATAAAAAATAATTTTACCGAATATACAAAAGGCCCGTAAATAATTACGAACCTTTTATCATTCATGGCTATACAGTTGTTATCAGGTGGTTCTGCTTTTCGATTTATTTTTATTCTTGCCTTTTAAATCATCCGCACTGGGTTCTCCTAAAATTACTTCGCCAAAACTCGATTTAATTTTAATGGATACGGAACCACTCCCCGATTTGCCATTATAATTGTGGTCAAACTTTGGGCCTTTACCATCATCCTCTTCATCACCATCAAATTTTACATTGGTTCTGTTTTTAAAACCGCCAAAACTGGTAGAGATATTATAAGAAGCAGACAGATCATTAGCCGGTTTAAGGTTAAAAGTAGAGTATGATACTTTTGCATCAAGGCCGGTAAGGCTGTTATCAATATTTATTTTTGTTGCACTGCTGAATTCAAGATTCAGTTTTACATTACCTGATAATTTGCCAAATTCTGCGGAGGAATATTTAATACTAACATTACCATTAGCCGCACTTTCAATTTTTGCTTTTCCAAATTCAACGTTTAGTGATTTCACATTGCTTAAAGCACCTGTTGTTAACGAACCAAATTTGCTGCTCAGGTCAACTTCGCCTTTGTAATCCGGCACTACAGTTGCGCCAAATTCATTGATAATATGCAAAGGATTAGATGCAGGCATAGAAATATCGTAATTAATTTTCATGCTGCTTTTTTCTCCTTTTGAATTATTGACACCTTTTATAGCAGTTTTGAATGAAACGTCGCCACCACTTTTAGAATCTGCAATGCTGATGCCATCTATTATTTTTTGTGCAACTGCTTCTGTATTGGCAGATACTTCAACAGTAATATCAACTTTTATTTCGTTCTTATTCCAGGTTACTACTTTCACATCGCCAAAAGAATTTTGAATATTCAATTTATCGGATGAAGAAACATTGTACGATTTGTTTACCGATTTATTTTTTACAAATTCATACTTTTTTTTGCTGTCATTATTATTGTCGTTATCATTTTGGGCAAAAATGCTTTGCTCAAAAAAGAAGAAAGGCAGTATAAAATTAAATAGTCTGATTATTTTTTTCATGGCTATACTTTTTTGTTTGTTTAATTTGATTAATGATGTTTAATTGCTGATTCAATACATTCAGCTGCAGCTGCAGGTTTTGAATCATGGCTTCAATCAGCATTTCACGGTTGGGTGTAGCGCCGAGTTGGTTTTTAAGGGATTTATACGAACTGTCCAATTGGTTAATGTCGGTGGCGAACTTGCGGTACAACTCCGGCTGTTCGGGTGCAAGTGCTTTTAATTCCTCTTGTTTAAGCACAACTAATTTTGCAAATTCATTTAGTTCTGGTGCAAATTCAGGAGCTGTGATATTAATGTCTGCAGCTGAATCATTTTTTGTTGCAGTTGCAATATCTGTACCTGCTTTTTTATTATTCAGCATTAAAAAAATAGTGATGCCTGCTGTAATTAAAAGTGCAGCTGCAATACTCCATTTATAAAGCGGCGTTAGTGCAGCTTTCTTTTTTTTCTTTTCGGCAAAACCAGCTGCAATATTTTCCCAAACTTTACCCGATGGTACCGCATCATCAAATTCGTTGCGGTTATCACCTATAAATTTTTCTAACCTCCTGCTCATATTCCTTCTTTTAAAAGTTGTAATAATTTTTGTTTGGCACGTATGTATTGTGTACGTGTGGTTGATTCTGCCACATCCAAAATTTCTGCAATTTCTTCATGGTCGTAACCTTCTAATAAATATAAACTCAATACAGTTCTGTAACCATCGGGCAATTGCATTATCGATCTTTTTACTTTCTCCACTTTTAGTTCAATTTCATGCTCATCAATAAAAATCTCCTCTGCCTTGTTGTGTATTTCGGTTCCATCAATATCTACCCAAATAACTTTTCGTTTTTTAAGTTGATTAATGCTGCGGTTAATACAAATTTGTTTAAGCCAGCCGCCAAAACTGCTGCGGTATTCAAAGCCCTGCAGGTTTTTAAACGCTTCTGTAAAACTTTCCTGCAGCACATCTTCTGCTTCGGCAATATTATTTACAATACGCAGGCAGGTATTAAACATTGCTTTGGCATATCGCTGGTACAATTCCTTGTAGCCAGCCGCTTCGCCTTTTTTGCAGCGTTCAATCAGTTCATCGTGATGTGGCAATAGCGTCAGTTCCAAAAAGAAAGGTTTTAGTAATAGAGACAACAGGGTTTCAGCAATGTTGCATCAAAGATAAAAACAAGTTTTTGGTGGAGAGGGAAGATATTATCTTTGTGCAAGTCATCTCACCTATCCTCTCCTTTAGGAGAGGGAAATGGAGAAGACATTAGCGAAGTTGTTGAAAACAATCTACGCTTCAATAAAAGATGAACAATAGTATGCGGTAGAAGTGAGTGACACAACGATGCTAAACAGAATTACTAATGCTTGTTACAAAAAAATATTACATAATCTTCTAAACAATCTCCGCAATTCCCCCTTTAGTGGATAGGGGTACTTTTTATGGCAGCTAAAACAGATAATTTTCAAAGTCCCGATTATTTTAATGTAGATGAATTATTAACGGAAGAACATAAATTGATAAGAGAAAGTGTACGCAGTTATGTAAAAAAAGAGATCAGCCCCATTATTGAAGACTATGCACAGCGGGCAGAGTTTCCGCAGCAGATAATAAAACAATTGGGCGACCTGGGTTGCTTTGGCCCCACGGTGCCGGAAAAATATGGCGGTGGCGGATTAGATTATATCAGCTACGGTTTAATGATGCAGGAATTGGAACGTGGCGATAGCGGTGTACGCAGCACCGCTAGTGTACAGGGTTCGTTGGTAATGTTTCCTATTTATCAGTACGGCAGCGAAGAGCAACGCAATAAATATTTACCCAAACTTGCCAGCGGCGAATGGTTAGGTTGTTTTGGTTTAACAGAACCCAACCACGGCAGTGACCCAAGTGGTATGCTCACCACAATTAAAGATGCCGGGGATGATGTAATTTTAAATGGTGCAAAAATGTGGATCAGTAATGCACCTTTTGCACAGGTAGCTGTAGTGTGGGCAAAAGATGAGGCCGGAGATATTAAAGGTGTAATTGTGGAAAGAGGTATGGAAGGTTTTAGTACGCCTACAACACATGGCAAATGGAGTTTGCGTGCAAGCGCCACCGGGGAGTTGGTTTTTGATAATGTAAAAATTCCGAAAGAAAATATTTTACCCAATGTAAAAGGATTGAAAGGTCCGCTGGGATGCTTAACCAAAGCCCGTTACGGTATTGCGTGGGGCGCAATTGGTGCGGCAATGGATTGTTATCATATTGCTTTGGAGTACAGCAAAGAAAGAATTCAGTTTGGAAAACCTATTGCACAATTTCAACTGCAGCAAAAAAAATTGGCAGAGATGGTTACCGAAATTACCAAAGCACAACTATTAAACTGGCGCCTGGGTGTGTTGATGAACGAAGGAAAAGTTACACCTCAGCAGGTGAGCATGGCTAAAAGAAATGCCTGCGAAGTGGCTACCAATATTTGCAGGGATGCAAGACAAATGCTGGGCGGCATGGGCATTACCGGCGAGTACCCGATAATGCGCCACATGATGAATTTGGAAAGTGTAATTACTTATGAAGGCACACATGATATTCATTTGCTGATAACGGGAATGGATGTAACGGGGTTGAATGCGTTTAAGTAGCCCCTCCTATCCCCCCCGAGGGGAGGGAAATGAAGAAGATTGAAGTGATAAATGTGTTGTATGTTTTTATGAGCCGGGCTCAGAAGCTTTGTTCAACTTCATTGGCGTCGCACTCTTGTACATTGGTTCTTTATTCAGCTCTTATTAAATTTAATGCAGCTTTTATTTTTAGGAACCACTTTTAAAAAAAATCTGCGGCGTCTGCGAAATCAGCGGGAAATAAAAAAATAAACTCTTAATAAAATGAACAGCATTTCAAATTTTAATTCTCTTTTAGTTCCCCCTTCAGGGGGCGGAGGGGGCAAAGTAAGCGTCATCGGCGCTGGCACTATGGGCAATGGTATCGCTCATGTATTTGCACAAAGTGGTTTTGCAGTAAATTTAATTGATGTAAATCCAACACAACTGCAAAGAGCATTAACTACTATTGAAAAAAATATCGACCGGCAAATTGCAAAAGGCGCCGTAACCGAAGAACAAAAAAAGCAAACGCTTAAAAACATTACCTCAGTAACAGATATTGCGGAAGGCGTTAAAAATGCACAGTTAGTAGTAGAAGCTGCTACAGAAAATATTGATTTAAAACTCAGCATTTTTAAACAGATGGATATTGCTGCGCCTGCAGATTGTATTTTAGCGACCAACACTTCTTCTATCTCCATTACAAAAATTGCAGCCATAACCAAACGTCCGGAATTAGTAATTGGTATGCATTTTATGAACCCCGTGCCGGTTATGAAACTGGTAGAAATAATAAATGGCTACGCCACAAAAAAAGAAGTAACGCAAACTATTGTTGAGCTGAGCAAACAATTAGGTAAAATTCCCTGTGCAGTAAACGATTACCCGGGCTTTATTGCCAACCGCATTTTAATGCCCATGATTAACGAAGCTATTTACAGTTTATATGAAGGCGTTGCAGGTGTAGAAGAAATTGATACTGTAATGAAACTGGGTATGGCGCACCCGATGGGGCCTTTGCAATTGGCAGATTTTATTGGCCTTGATGTTTGCCTGAGTATTTTAAAAGTTTTGCAGGATGGTTTTGGCAACCCTAAATATGCCCCCTGCCCGCTGTTGGTAAACATGGTAATGGCTGGCAAATTAGGTGTTAAAAGTGGCGAAGGATTTTATGTTTATGCGGCAGGGAGTAAGGATTTGGTGGTGAGTGAGCGGTTTAAAAAATAATCTGAAATACAAAAAAAATTAAATGATCCTAATAGAGCCATCGAAAGAAAATATTGAAGATCACTTTGATAAACTCAAAAATCCAAGTACTAACAATACTTATTTACGAACTGTTGACATTATTTCAATGGCAGTTAATACTTATAGTGAAAACAATAAAGAAGCTCATGTTTTAGCAAAAGCTATTTTAATAAATAAACTTTATAATACTAATATTATTTCAATTGACAAAGTTGCTAACCATATAGTAGAAAAAAATGTTCATCAATCAATTAATACAGGAAAAACCCAAGCAGTAAAAGAAATTACTTCTGGACATGGGGTAATATCAAAGAAGAAAGGAAGCGAATACAAATTTTATTCATTTGCAACAAAATACTGTTTTAGTCATAATCCTGAATCTTTTCCAATTTATGATAGAAATATCGATACTGCTTTATGTGAATATAAAAAAATGAGTATTAATAAAGAAAAAAAATTTATAAATTTTAAAAAAAGTGAGTTAAAAGATTATGATACATTCATAAGGGTTTTGTCAGATTTTAAAAGTGATTTCTATTTAGAAGATTTGCCTAATGACTATATTGATAAATTTCTTTGGTCGCAAGGAGATGCTTTTTTAAAAAATAAAAAGAATAAAACTTTATCTATGAAATAGTATAGTCTTACATGCATAAGCCTATAATACCCATATGATAACAAACATATCTTTTGGAATTTGAACATGAAAAATAAGGTAATCTCAAAATTTTTATATAAAGAATTAGTGGCAAATTTTATATTTTAATATTTCTAACTCTAAGTCATGGACAGAAAATACTGGGAAACAATTGCCCCCAAATACGAAACTGAAATATTTGATGTGTTGCAAAATGATGTATCGGGCAGTATAGTTGCTGCAATTGAATCAATGGCTTCGCCTGAAAAAACTATTATTGATATTGGTTGTGCTGTGGGTAAATGGATGCCGGTACTGGCACCAAAATTTAAAATGGTTATTGCTGCAGATATATCTGCAAAAAATTTGCAGATAGCAAAAGAAAAATATACCGATTTTGATAATATAGAATATCACCGGATGGATATGTCGGCTGATGATCTTTCTGTAATACCCTGCGATGCGGCCATCTGCATTAACGCCATCCTCACCCACTCTCTTGAAAAAAGAATTAATTTTTTTCAATCACTTTCACTTTGTTTAAATGCAGGAGGGGAACTGGTGCTGGTAGTACCTTCGTTAGAATCAAAATTATATACCAATATTATTGCCGGCAGATGGAATGTTGATGATGCAGAAAATGATAAACTGCCCGAACCAAAAAAGGCAATTGATCTTTTTAAAAATATAAAACAGGGCGTTACCGATATTGATGATGTGCCCACCAAACATTATTTAAAAGAAGAACTGGAGTTATTACTTGGGCTGGAAGGTTTTGATGTACAAGCAATAAAAAAAATAAATTACGACTGGAAAACAGAATTTCATAAACCACCAAAATGGTTAAAAGAACCTTATCCCTGGGACTGGATGTGTACAGCAAAGAAAAAATAAAAAAATATTTATGGCAGCCAAAGAAAAAAAATTCGATGCCTACATTGCAAAATCGGCCGATTTTGCAAAACCTATTTTGAATCATATTCGTGAGCTGGTACATAAGGCCTGCCCGGATGTAGAAGAAAAGATGAAATGGAGTATGCCATTCTTTGATTACAAAGGAGAGATGCTTTGTCACATGGCTTCGTTTAAACAACATGCTGTTATGGGTTTTTGGAAAGCATCGCTGATGAAAGATTCCATTCTGGTTGAAAATGCTAAATCAGAAGTTTCGATGGGGCATTTAGGAAGGATAACTTCTTTAAGAGATCTGCCACCCGATAAAAAAATAATTGCCTGGATAAAAGAAGCCATGGCACTAAACGATAAAGGCATTAAGCTTGCCGCCAAACCAAAAGCAGAAGATAAAAAAGAATTGGTTGTACCCGATTATTTTTTAAAAGCGTTAAGTAAAAATAAAAAAGCACTGCAAATATTTACTGCATTCTCTTACTCACACAAAAAAGAATATGTGCAATGGATTACCGAAGCAAAAACAGAAGAAACTAAAAATAAACGCATAGCCAGCGCCATAGAAATGATTGCAGAAAATAAAAGCAGGAATTGGAAATATAAATAGTTGCAAAATAAAAAAGCTGCAACAATACAATGTGCAGCTCTTTACTATCGTAAAAAAATAATTTAATTGTGGTCTATCATTTTCATGATAACGCCGTACGATGCATCAGAAAAAGTTCCGTTTACATTGCCTTTATTCCAGTATAAAAAATTACGGTACACCAGGCCAATACCTTTTGCATATTTGGCTTCGCTAAAAGTTCTGTCAATTGCGGTTTGATTATCAATTTCGGCAACTTTAATAGTGCTGTCAATAGTTACTGCACCAATTTGTGCAGGCACGTTCAAACTGTCGTAAGCATAATCCCAGTCATCTAAATATTTAAGGGTAGAACTTAGAGAAGTGGTGTTAATATAAGTATTGCCTTTCCAGTTATAGTCTTGCCTTATAGGGCCTTTAAGTTTTAAAAACCTTAAATTATTCTCCACAAACTCAATACTGTTTTGACTGGGTATCGCCATAAAAACATTATCGGCAACCCATGGGGCATTACTAAAACTGCGGATGTATCTTATTATTCGGTATGCAGGCCTTCCAAGATTATCTGTTATTTGTGCCTCCACCAAATGTTTTACCTGGTAGCTTTTTATTACTGCCGATACCCCAAAGTTGGTGTAATACACCACCGAATCTAAACTGTAAGTGATGTATTTACCCACGGTAAGCGGATAATAATCGCTTACTGGTGCAGTCGCAAGTTCTTCGGTGCTTTTTTTACAGGCACTAAAAAATATAAGCGAAGCAATGGCTAAAAACGAAATTTGTTTTCTCATAAATGGGGTGTTACAAATACAGATGTAATTTTTGTATAAAAAGCTGCCTGTTATAATAAAATGGGTGCGGTACGTTGTATTATTCCGCCACCAATTACATCATCACCTTCGTAAAAAACAGCGCTTTGCCCCGGGGCAATACCTTTTACATTATCGTAAAAACGTACATTTATACCATTTTCGTATGTGTACAGGTTAGAAAGCGCACCTTTATCTTTATAACGGATTTTTGTTACTGCTTCCATGCCCTCGGTAATGCCTTCGTATTTTATCCAGTTTAATTTAGTTACCTGCATATCGTTACGGTTTAAATCATCTTCTTCGCCCAATACCACAGTATTGGTTTCGGGGATAATTTGGGTAACATAAGCTGGTATGCCTAAAGCTATATCCAGTCCTTTGCGCTGGCCAATAGTATAAAAAGGATAGCCTTTGTGTTTGCCCAAAATTTTGCCGTTTTTATCTACAAAAGATCCGCCATCCACTCTTTCTTCCAGCCCTTCTACTTTGCGTTTTAAAAAACCACGGTAGTCGTTATCGGGTACAAAACAAATTTCGTAGCTCTCGCTTTTTTTAGCCAGTTCGGGGTAACCAAAATCATGCGCCATCTGGCGGATTTCGGTTTTACGGTAAGTGCCCAATGGTAAAATTGTGCGGCTAAGCAGATCTTGCTGCAATCCCCACAGGGCATAGCTTTGGTCTTTGGTTTCATCCAAACCTTTGCGTAAAAAAAATCTTCCGTTGGTATGCTGATGCACTTGTGCATAATGCCCGGTGCTTATAAAATCGCAACCCAATGCATCGGCCCTTTTCATTAAGGCACGCCATTTAATATGGGTGTTACACATTACGCAGGGGTTGGGTGTGCGGCCTGCAATATATTCATCCACAAAATTTTCAATTACAAAGTCGCCAAACTCTTCTCTTATATCTAAAATAAAATGCGGAAAGCCATGTTGTACAGCAGCTTGTCTTGCATCATTAAAGCTATCCAGGTTGCAGCAGCCGGTTTCTTTTTTTCCGGTAGTGCCCACACTGGTGGCATAATCCCATGTTTTCATAGTAATGCCCACTACTTCATACCCTTGCTTATGAAGCATCAATGCCGCTACGGTACTGTCGATACCGCCACTCATCGCCATTAAAACTTTTCCTTTTTTACTCATGATTATTTCTCCTGTGCAAAGATAAGGCTTAGACTAGGGACAACCGACGACTGACAACGGCGGGGATTTTCGATTTGGGGAGTTTTTTCTGTCTTAATAACTTTCAACTAAACACTTTCAACTTTTCACTTATTTTGCTGCCATGCAGCAATATTTAGATTTAGTTAAACATATTATAGCAACCGGCACCGATAAAAGCGACCGCACAGGCACCGGCACCCGTAGCATTTTTGGTTATCAAATGCGGTTTGATTTACAGAAAGGGTTTCCTTTAGTAACTACTAAAAAAGCTCATTTAAAAAGTATTATTTACGAATTGCTTTGGTTTTTGCAAGGCGATACCAATATTGATTATTTAAAACAGCACAACGTAAAAATTTGGGACGAATGGGCCGATGAAAACGGCAATCTTGGCCCGGTATATGGCAAGCAATGGCGCAGTTGGGTTGGTGCAGATGGTGTGGAAGTGGACCAGGTAAAAGACCTCATTTATCAAATAAAAAATAACCCCGACAGCAGGCGTATGATCATAAGTGCATGGAATGTGGCAGATTTACCCAAGATGAAATTAATGCCCTGTCATTGTTTGTTTCAGTTTTATGTGGCTAACGGAAAATTAAGTTGTCAACTTTATCAACGCAGTGCTGATGTTTTTTTAGGCGTGCCTTTTAATATTGCATCTTATGCTTTATTAACCATGATGATTGCACAGGTTTGCGATTTACAACCCGGTGAATTTGTACACAGTTTTGGCGATGTGCATTTATACAGCAATCATTTTGAACAGGCTAATTTACAACTCAGCCGTACACCGTTTCCATTACCAACCATGAAGATCAACCCGGATGTAAAAGATATTTTCAGCTTTAAATTTGAAGATTTTGAATTGCTGGATTATGTGAGTCATCCGGGGATAAAAGCGCCGGTGGCAGTGTAGGTAATAATTATAAGTTAAGGGTAATCTTATGAGTTTAATAGAGAAAATAACCAGCATATTTAGAAAAAAAAAATCAATACGATACAATCCTATTTTCGAAGACTTTTCTGATGAATACAATAGAGATGGAGATATTCGAGAAACATTTTATTTAAATCTTGCAAAAACAATAATTTATACTCAATCAATAGTTAATACAATTCAGGATGTTTCAAATGTTAACTATGCAAAAATTTTACGTTCTGTAAATCCAATTTACAATAGCAAATCTTTTTATATTTTTTTTGATACCTCTGAAGGAACCGTGGTAAACTCAGGAAATTTCCCTTTCAACTATAATACTATTTTACATGAAGGCTTAAGTGTAAGAATTGAAACTAATTTGCCAAAAGGAGATTTAAAAACAGCAGGAAAAATTCTTGAATTTGACCTTGACATAACTACTTATGATGGAGCTGCAGCTGCAGCAAGTGGTTTTGTTGACGAAGGTGATATCCCGCCATTAGATACTTGGTTTTATGTCACCAAAACAAAATTGTATTGCTGGATACCAGCTATGTTTGTAAACAAAATAGAAGATGCAATTGCAGTAGAGATTTTTGGAAGTTATAGATGGCTTGAGGAAACCGATCCGTTTTTCTATACAGAAATATTTAAAAAGCTTGAAGAAATGCGGTAATTATCAATTTTTATATTTTATTCTCTCCTCTCACACATTATTTCTCTCAATTTTTCGTTCTTACATAAGCTAATTCCAACTTATGAAGACAACCTCTACATTTTTCGCTTTATTTTTTTGCTTTTTAACTACCGCAGCACAACCTGCACAGGATACTACTTTAAAAGAGCAGAAAGAAAATATTATTAAAGAAACCACCATCGTTAAGGTAGAAAACCTGGGCGAATTGATCAATACCGGTAACCCCGAAATGCGGCCTACTATTTCTGCCGATGGCAACCTGTTATTTTTTATTCGTCAAAACGATCCTTTAAATATTCAATACCAAACCGTACCCAATTCACAGGATATCTGGTATTCTACCAGGGATACCACCGGCAAATGGAGCAAAGCAAAACATTTGAGTGCTAAAGTAAATGCATCGCAATACAATGCGGTGTACTGGATATCTCCCGATTTAAATACTATTTTATTGAAAGGGTCATTTATTGACGGGCAATATTTAGGCATGGGCGTTAGTATGATACATAAAAGAAATGATAACAGCTGGACGAATGCCGAAATGCTCAAGATCAGGAATTTTGAAAAATTCAGCCGAACCATGCAGATAGGCGCCAGCATGGGGCAAGATGGCAAAACATTATTATTTTACATGACGGATAAAAAAGAAAGTTATGAAAACGATCTTTATGTTTCTTTTTTAGAAGGCAATGATATTTGGACAACACCAAAAAGTTTAGGCAAAAAAATTAATTTGTCAGATTATAATGAGATGAGCCCGTTTATTGCGGCGGATGGCGTTACACTTTATTTCAGCAGCGACAGGCCCGGTGGCGTTGGCGAAAATGATATCTGGATGAGTAAACGCCTTGACGACAGCTGGACAAAATGGAGTGAACCGGTAAACATGGGCAAACCGATTAACACCGAAGGCTCCGAAGCATTTTTTACGTTAGACGCAGGTGGAGAATTTGCATACCTAACATCAAGTGATGGTGCTTTTGGTGCCAGCGATATTGTAAGAGTAAAATTATTGGAGAAAGAAAAACCTAATCCTGTAGTGCTGGTAAGTGGCAATGTGTACAATGCAAAAACAAATGCACCATTAACCGCATCATTAATTTATCAAACTTTACCCGATGGTACAGAAGTGGGTAATGGTGTTAGCAGCCCTGTGGACGGCTCGTTTAAAATTGTATTGCCCTACGATAAAAATTACAGTATCAGGGCATCGGCAGATAAATTTTTCGCCATCTCCGAAAATTTAAATTTAGATTCTTTAATAAAAGCAGGCTATAAAGAAATTCATAAAGATCTGTATTTAGCGCCGATAGAAATTGGGCAGGTGTTTCGACTAAACAATGTGTTTTTCGATTTTGATAAATATAATTTGAGACCCGAAAGTTTTGTGGAGTTAGACCGTGTGGTTAAATTTTTAAATGAGTATCCCAATATAGAAATTGAAATGAGTGCCCATACTGACAGCAAGGGGGCTGATGATTACAATATGACATTGAGTGATAACAGGGCAAGATCGGTAATGGAATATATTTTGTCTAAAGGTATTGTGGCATCAAGGATTATTTCAAAAGGTTATGGCGAAACAAAACCTGTTGCTGCCAATGCTAATACTGATGGTACCGATAACCCTGAAGGCCGCCAGTTGAACAGGCGTGTGGAATTTAAAATTTTAAAAAACTAAATACAGCTGGCCACGGATTACACGAATTTTCACGGATTATTTTGTTCTTTTTAGCAAGAAAAATAATTTAACCCTTTGTTTTTAATCCGTGAAAATTCGTGTAATCCGTGGCTAAAATAAAACCGTGGCTAAATTCCGTATTTTTGTTTCTTATGATTTCACTCATTGCAGCCGCCGCAGAAAATTATGCCATTGGCCAGGATAACCAATTACTCTGGACCTTACCCAACGACATGAAGTTTTTTAAAAATACCACCTGGGGAATGCCGGTGGTCATGGGCCGTAAAACTTTTGAAAGTTTAGGCAAGCCATTGCCCGGCAGAACAAATTTTGTAATTACCAGGCAAAAAGACTGGACATCTGAAGGTGTTACAGTTGCAACAGATATTAACGACGCATTACAAAAAGCAGCCGAAACAAATAGCAAAGAAATTTTTGTAATTGGCGGTGGCGAAATTTACTGGCAGAGTATGGCTGTTGCCGATAGAATTTATCTTACAAGAGTGCATGCAGAATTTCCAGAAGCAGATGCCTACTTCCCAGATATTGAAGAAGACCAATGGAAACTTATTTGCAATGAAGATTTTGAGCAGGATGGCAAACATGCTTATGCGTATTCCTTTCAAATTTGGGAGAAGAGAAAATAATTTATTCTTATAATTCATACTTCATAATTGTTTACACGTTTTCAATTAGCAAAAAAATATTTACATTATTACCTTACCGCTTCTAACGGAAATGGGCATGGCGTTCATTCTCCTTTTGTTTTTGATTGTATTTCAAAGGTGTTAAACGATAAAAAAAAATATACCTGTTATGAGAAAATCGAGAACAGAAGAAAAGAATTATTAAATGATAGTACTGTTATTGAAGTAGAAGATTTTGGCGCAGGTTCATCACTAATAAAAACCAACAAAAGGGTTGTAAAAAATATTGCTCAATCATCTTTAAAGCCCAAAAAATTTTCACAATTATTATTCAGGATGGTGCAGTATTACCAGCCTGAAACAATTTTGGAATTAGGCACTTCCTTCGGCATTACTACTGCATATCTAGCCGCAGGCAATACAAATGCAAATGTATTTACCTGCGAGGGCGCAAAAAATATTGCCAACATTGCACAACAAACATTTGAAAAATTTGCCCTTAAAAATATTACGCTTACCAAAGGCGATTTTGAAAATACTTTACCCGCTCTCTTAACCCAAATAAAAAATATTGATTTGGCTTTTCTAGATGGCAATCACCGTAAGGAACCCACACTCCAATATTTTCAGCAATTATTAAACTATTCAAACCCTCAAACGCTGCTTATTTTTGATGACATCCACTGGAGCGCCGAAATGGAAGAAGCCTGGCAGCAAATTAAACAACATCCGCAGGTAACACTTACGATCGACCTGTTTTTTATTGGCATTGTCATCATTAACCCGGCAATAAAAGTGAAGCAGCATTTTGTAATAAGGTATTAATTATGCAAATTTTATTAGGCGTAATTTTTGTTACCTTCGTTTCAATTATTTTATCTTATGACAATTGGCATTTTAAAAGAACCAGCTCACGAAACAAGGGTATCATTATTACCTGAACATGTTACCCTTTTAAAAAAATGGAATGTAAATGTTTTAGTAGAAACTACCGCAGGCGTAAATGCTTTTGCAAACGATAATAAATATGCAGATGCCGGCGCAACCATCAGCAGCAGAGCAGAAGTGATGCAAAACAGCGATATTGCCTTAAGCATACATCCGCCATTGTCCGGCGACATTGGTTACAAAACTGCAAATATTTTATTAGGCATTTATCAGCCATTATTTACTGCACCACAAATGAAAGAATGGGCCACAAAAGGGCTTACCGTTTTTAGTATGGATATGCTGCCCCGTACCACAAGGGCGCAAAGTATGGATGTGCTGAGCAGCCAGGCAAATATTGCAGGCTACAAAGCGGTGTTATTGGCGGCCAATTTGTTTCCCAAATATTTTCCCATGTTTATGACGGCAGCCGGCAGTGTACCTCCTGCAAAAATGCTGATATTGGGTGCAGGTGTTGCTGGCTTACAAGCTATTGCTACTGCAAAAAGATTGGGCGCTGTGGTAGAAGTTTTTGATACCAGGCCAGCAGTAAAAGAAGAAGTGCAAAGCCTTGGTGCAAAATTTATTGAAGTGGAAGGAGCTGCCGATGCCAGCAAAGCCGGTGGTTACGCAGTGGAACAAACCGAAGAATTTTTACAAAAACAAAAAGCAAAAATTGCAGAAAGTGTTGCAAAAGCTGATATCATAATCACCACTGCACAAATACCCGGCAAAAAAGCGCCGGTGTTAATTACTGCAGGTATGATTGCTGCCATGAAAAATGGTTCGGTAATAATTGACCTTGCAGCAGCAACAGGCGGCAATACCGAATTGACTAAAAATAATGAAACTATAATTTATAATGGTGTGAGTATTGTGGGCAATTCTTTTTTAGCGGCTACTATGCCCAGTGATGCCAGTAAATTGTACGGCAAAAATATTTTAAACTTTTTGCAATTAATTATTAACAAAGAAGGTAATTTAAATTTAAATTTTGAAGATGATTTAGTGAAAGGTACTTGTGTGGCGCATGGCGGTGTGGTAATTAATGAAAAGGTTTCTATGCTGGTGGCAACGGGGAGTTAGGAATTGGTAATTTGGAATTAGGTATTAAACCGATAGCTGTTGATGATGCAGTTGCCAATTAAAAAATAATTTTAAAAACTTTAATATAAAAAAATATGTTGCAATGGATATCCGCTAACCAGCAAATCATCTATATCGTAATACTGATGATTTTTGTTGGTATCGAAGTTATTGGCCGTGTGCCAAGCGTATTGCATACACCATTAATGAGTGGCGCTAATGCCATTCATGGTGTTGTAGTTATTGGTGCAATCATTGTTATGGGCAAAGCTGCTTCAGATAATTATTTAGCATTGATATTGGGTTTTTTAGCAGTGGTGCTGGGCACTATAAATGTAGTGGGTGGTTTTGTGGTAACGGATAGAATGCTCGAAATGTTTAAAGGTAAAAAAGCCCCCTAAATCCCCCGAATGGGGACTTTTATCTTAGCGAAAATTGAAAATAAAAATATTAATATCTAATAACATGCTCTCCTCCATGTCCTCCCCCTTCAGGGGGAGATAGAGGGGTTTTTATATGGAATCAAACATACTCACACTCATATACCTTATCGCCTCCATAACATTTATTATCGGGCTAAAAATGTTATCCAATCCTGCAAGTGCACGTAAAGGAAATTTATTAGCAGCCGCAGGTATGACAATCGCTATTTTGGGAACAATTTTTTTATACCAGGATAATGGTCACCGGCTTTTTAATTATGGTTGGATATTTGGCGGATTAATAATTGGTAGCGTAGTGGGCACTTTAGCGGCTAAAAAAGTAAAGATGACAGCTATGCCCGAAATGGTGAGTTTGTTTAATGGTATGGGTGGCGCCTGTGCTGCATTAATTTCTATTGTAGAGTTTAATCATTTGATCGAAGCATCTGCAGTTCAGGATTATTATCATTCTAACACTGATTTAATTTTCTATCAGTTTCCTGTGGGTAAATTATTGATCATTCTTTTAGGGTTGATCATTGGTTCAGTTTCCTTTGCCGGCAGCATGGTTGCCTGGGGCAAATTAAATGGAAAAGTAAAAGACATTTCTTTTAAAGGACAAAATATTTTCAACCTTGTTATTTTATTTATCATTATTGTTGGCGCAGTTGTCTTAATGATAAATATCGAAAATGGTTTGGAGTTAACAGGTTCCCGTTTTAGTAAAGGTATTGAGCCAAGATATTTTTTGGTGCAGCCCTGGGTACAACTCACTTTTTACGGCATATTTATTTTATCTCTTTTTTACGGTGTATTTTTTGTTTTCCCCATTGGCGGCGCAGATATGCCGGTGGTAATTTCTTTACTCAATTCTTTTACAGGTGTAGCCGCAGCTTGCGGTGGATTTTTGTACGATAATAAAGTAATGCTAACCGGCGGCATACTAGTTGGCGCCGCTGGTACTTTACTTACCATTTTAATGTGCAAAGCAATGAACCGTTCTTTAGGCAATGTTTTAATTGGTTCGTTTGGTGGTAATAAAACTGCAGCAGCAACTGGTAACACTGCACAAGGGCATTATAAAGAAATAAGTTTGGCAGATGCGGCTATGGTAATGAGTTATGCCAACAAAGTAATGATAGTACCCGGTTATGGTTTGGCAGTTGCACAAGCACAACATATTTGTCATGAGCTGGAAAAAATATTAAACGATAAAGGTGTGAATGTGCTGTATGCCATTCACCCGGTGGCGGGCCGCATGCCCGGCCACATGAATGTATTGCTGGCCGAAGCCGATGTGAGTTATGAAAAATTATTAGAGATGGAAGGAGCCAACGATGAATTTAAAACTGCAGATGTTGTTTTAATATTAGGTGCTAACGATGTAGTTAACCCTGCTGCAAAAACCGATCCTGCTTCTCCCATTTACGGCATGCCCATTTTAGAAGTGGAGCTGGCAAAAAATGTTATCGTAAACAAACGCAGTATGAAACCCGGTTATGCCGGTATAGAAAACGAGCTGTTCTTTCAACCCAAAACAAGTATGTTATTTGGCGATGCTAAAAAAGTTTTGCAGGATTTGTGTGCGGAAATTAAAGTCGTTTAAGGATTGGAATTATTTTTTTTGATAGGGGCTTTTGTTTTCCATGGTCCCGTACATACGGGATTGCCCCGTTCGTTTCAGAGGCATACCGCTGCTGAATTTTTATTGAAGCGTAATTTTTCCTTCGGTTACAAATTTTGTTTCAACTCCAAAAATCTAACCCTTAATTTTAATTATGCAGTCGCAAAAAAAATATTTGTTTGGCTTTTGGGTTTTAATTTTTATTGTTTTTTTACGAACGCTTTCCCTGGTAATTTTATGGTATAATCTGCAAGGTCTTTCAGCCTTAAATATTAGGTATTCTTTCTGGCAAATTATTTCCCCGATTGAAATTGTGCATTTAATGGTACTTACAATAGAGGCATTTGCATATTGGTTTTTACGTTTCAAAATAAAAAATAAACGCTGGGTACGGCTGCATGTATGGCTGTTACTTTTAGCAACAGTAATTATCCCGGCGGTTATTACAGGTATCCTGTTTTATGGATCTCAAAATTTGGGTTTGCAAGATTACACCTTATTAAAAATAAGACTGAATATAACAGAGTTTTACAGGTACTGGATATTGATTATAGCCGGGCACGGATTTTTTATTTTAACACTGAGTAAATATTTTGCAGCAAGAAAAGAAATTATTCCGGCACACAGTTCAACTGAAATTCTTGACGAATTTGCTGCAGAGGAATGATGCAATTACATTACTTAAAGCATTTTATTATTTTGTTAATTAATATCCAATAAAAAAAATCCGTTTTACCCTTTCAATCTTTTATCGCATATTTATAAGTACTAACCTGCCAAACTAATTCATGCGAATAATTCTCTTTTTTATTTCCTTCTCTTTTTCTGCAAATATCTTTTGCCAGCAATATAAGTTGTACGGTAAAATAATTAATGCCAAACAGGAACCTCTTGCATTTGCCAGCGTACAAACAAAAGAAATTAAACTGGGTACCGTATCAAAAGAAGATGGCAGTTACATTCTGGAACTTGAAGAAGGAAAATACGATTTGGTAGTAACATTGTTGGGTTATAAACCGCAGGTAATAACTGTTATACTGCGTAAAACCAACCTGGAGCAAAATATAATTATGGAAGCTGCCGAAGCCACCAGCCTTTCCGAAATAACAGTAAAAAGTAAAAACAGGGATAAGGCTGAAGAATACATCCGCAATGTTATTCGTAATAAAGAGGCCATCGAAAATGCTGCCGGTGCTTATTCCTCCAAAGTATATATAAAAGCATTGCAGCAAGATTCGATGCCTCTGAAAAAAAATAAAAAGCCCATAAGTGATTCTCTCTTAAAAATAAAATTGGCCAATGCCGAATTAAACCAAATGGCGCTGGCAGAAATTGTTTTGCAATTGGATTATGCATCACCCAAAAAAATAAAAGAAGAAAGAACCGGCGTAACTAAAAAAGGCAATACACAAAGTTTATTTTTTCTTTCTACTACTGAAGGTGATTTTAATTTTTACAATAATCTCATCAATGTGCCTGCCATTTCTCCTACACCGTTTGTATCACCGCTTAGTTACAGTGGTTTGCTGGCTTACCGTTACAAAACAATTAAAACAGAAATAATAAACGGTAAAAAAATATACACCATCAGCATAAAACCCCGGCAATTAAGTAACGCTACGGTAGAAGGCGAAATAACCATTGCCGACAGCCTTTGGGTAATATTGCATACCAAATTAAAATTACCCAAATACCATTTGGCTGAGTACGATTTTTTTGAAGTGGAACAGCAATACAATTTAATAAACCGTAAAGCGTGGATGATAACCCGGCAGCAGTTTACTTACAATGCCGCATCTGGCAAAAAAAAATCGAGTGGCCGTACGGTAGTTACTTATACTAATTACGAATTGAATAAACAGTTTGATAAAAAACATTTTGGTACAGAAATTAGTTTAGCCACAGCGGAAGCTTATAAAAGAGACAGCAGTTTTTGGCAAGCCAACCGCACCGAACCATTAACTGAAAAAGAAGTGCGTTTTATTCATTATAAAGACAGTATGTACAGGGCAACACATACCAAAATATATCTTGATTCAATAGATAAAATAATTAATAAAATTACGTGGCAAAAAGTTTTATTTAAAGGGCAAAATTTTAATGATCATGTAAAAAGAAGAAACTGGTACATTCCACCGCTGCCCAATTTATATCAACCGCTTCAGTTTGGCGGAGCAAGGATACAACCTTCCTTTTTTTATTTTAAAACTTACGAATCCAGAAAAAATTTATCCCTGTTTACTGAAATAAGTTATGGCTTAAGAAATAAAGATTTTAATGGCAGTATAAGATTGAACAGGATCTACAATCCGTTTAACCGTGGCTTTTACTCCGTAAGATTGCAGAAAAGTTTTGATTTTATTTTTAATGGCGATGCATGGATAAATATGATAAGCCGCAGCAATCTTTATCTTAACCAGGGAATTGGTGCCGGGCATGGGCTTGAAATTGCCAATGGATTATTTTTTTATTCAGATATTGATGTAGCTTTTCGCAGGTCGCTGAGCGGTTATAAAAAAGGCGATTTTATAGACAGTCTTTCTTTTGGTAATTTATTAGACAGTAACAGTAACCGTGTTGTAGCTTTTGAACCTTACAATGCATTTTATGGAATGCTGCGGCTGGAATATACGCCTCACCAGCGCTATATACGTGAGCCAAGAGAAAAAGTAATACTCGGTTCTTCGTGGCCTACTTTTTATGCACTATGGAAAAAAGGTATCCCCAATGTTTTCGACAGCAAAGTAAATTTTGATTATACAGAATTGGGGATAAAACAAGCCATTAAAATTGGCACAGCAGGCATATCATCTTATACCATAAAAACAGGGTCTTTCCTCAATACAAAAGACTTGCGCCTGGTGGATTACAAAAGGGTACGCCGTGGCGATCCGCTTTTCTTTTCCAATCCTAACGAAGCATTTCAATCACTCGATTCTACCTTCCCGGTTTTTAAAAGATTTTACGAAGGACATTATGTGCATGAGTTTAACGGCGCTTTACTAAATAAAATTCCCTTGTTTAAAAAGATTGGCCTGAGGGAAATTGCCGGCGCAGGGTTTTTATTTGCACCCGAAAGAAATAACCTTCGCTATGCCGAAATATTCACCGGTATAGAAAGGGTTTTTAAATATCCCTTTAACCAGTTGGGTAAATTTAAACTGGGTGTTTATGTAACAGGCTCTGCAGCTAACCAGTTCCGTAACCCCGTACAGTTTAAAATTGGCGTAACTACCTGGGATAAAAGGAATGGCAAATGGTTTTAAGATGATTACTTTTTTGTAAAGCGCAATACTTCAATAGTATCTTTAAATAAGGTAAGCGTAGTTTGGTTAGTTATACTGTACGAAGTTACTTTTTTAAGTGAGCTAAAAAAGACGGGCTCTCCCCCACCCTCACAAGCCATCATGGTAGAAAGCGGATCTCCAAAATTTATTTTATTACCATCAATTTTTATTGGTGCACTGTAACCATTGCAACTGCCATTACCACTAATTTCTGCATTAGGTAAATTAAATATTAAAGTGGGTTTTTTTGCAGGAAAAAGTTTGTTGAAGTCTATTATTGTATCTGAAATAATTGTTAGTTCCCATGTACCGTTAAGTTTTTTTACACTGTCGCTTAATGGTTTTACACCTTTTAATTTTGCTTCTGCTACTGATCCTTTACTTAATACTAATTCATCGCCGTTCAAACTATAACTGTCAGTTAATCTCAATACTTCTAAAATTTTACTTTCTAAAGTATTGGCATCACTGTTAAGGCAGGCCATTTTTGTTACTGCCAGCGGCGAAAATTTTATAGTATTGGTATTGCTTAATTCAAAGCTGCCATTCATCCAGTTACAACCAGTATTGCCGCTCACTTTTTTACTGCCGGCATCAGTAAATAAAATATTTGCCGCAGAAGATAATGGAACCGGCATTCCTTTTACTTCGGTAAAAACCCATTGCATGGTATATAATTTTTCAAACGCCCCATCATCAGCAGTTTTTTTGCTGTTATTGCAACCAATACCGGTTATAAGAGTAATATTAACGGCGATAAATAAAAAAAATCTTTTCATTTCAATTGTTTTAAAAAATAATTTACAAAAAATATCATGGTGCAAACACCGCTACAGTAAATATCGGAATGGTGTAAAAGCTAATACTCAAAATGCGTTCCAAAATTAAAGCAGGTAATTTTTATGTAAGATGCTTAAAACTGGAATACTTAAAAAGATATTTTGGTCATTTTAACGGTAATTATGCGCCGTTCGCCGAAAAAAATTACTGCTTGTTAAATTGCTGAATACATTTGGAGGCTGAATATCCCATTAAAAATTATTCCATTTAAAACGATCTATATGACAACTCCCATTGTTCTAGCCGCAGGTTTACTTACTATATTATTATCCGTAATTTTTTTATTCGCTAAACGAAAAGTAAAAATTAACCAGCTTAATAATAAAATCTACAGGCTGGAAATTAAAATTTTTGATTACGATACCGAAATTTTAAAATTAAAAAAGAAGATAACGGTACTGGAACAGAACCAGTTGGCAATGAGTGAGGCTGATTAAAATATCAGCTCTTTTGGAAGCAGTAATAAAAAAAACAATTAGGGTATCTTAACATTACACAGTTACATTATCTTGCCTTATAAATAAGTGTTATCTTACATTGATTTTAATTTTAAAATTTATTATCCATGTTAAGAAAAATCTTTGCCTTACTGGTATTACTCAATACTTTTTTATTTGCACCTGCCCAAATATTAGGAGGCGGAACATTATTTTCAAATGCTGTAGTATTTAATCCCTCATGGATATCAGGTTGCCCTGCCGGTGGCACTTCATTTTCTAACCAGGCCGTATTTGAACCTACTACTGCAATAGACCCCTGTGCCCCGGCACCCACCTGCGTTATACCTGGTGGTTCAAACGCATCGGGTAGCGATGTTTGGTTTAGTTTTTTTGCACAATCAGCCACGGCTACAATAGCTGTTAATCCGAGTGCTTCCTTTAATGCAGCTATACAGGCATTTTCCGGTTCAGCATGCCCGGGGTTGACACAAATCGGATGTAGTGATATTGGAGGAATAAACCAGGTAGAAACATTAGTACTCACAAGCCTTAGTATTAACCAGCTTTATTATTTCAGGGTTTTTGGTTTTGGTAATCCGGCTGCAAGAACAGGTACTTATACTTTCTGCGGATCTGCCGGTTTAGGTAGTACAGTGCTGGCCGTTAGTTTGATTAATTTCAATGCAACCAGGCAAAACAATACCGCCGTATTAAACTGGACAACCGAATCGGAAAATAATAATGCTTATTTTGAAATAGAAAGGAGCGAAAACGGTACTTCTTACTCTCCTGTTGTAAAAGTTGCAGGTGCCGGCACAACGTCATTTAATACGCCATATATTTTTACCGATATTACACCTTTAACATCGGCCGTTACTTATTACAGGCTTAAAGAAGTTAGTACAGACGGAAGTTTTAAATACAGCTTTGCGGTAACCATACGGCGTGATAATAATTTAAAAAATGCCGTTACGGTTTTAAACAATCCTGTTGCCGGCAATTTAAATATCAGTGTAAATGCTACTGCTCCCGGCATTATGCAATTAAAAATTATCAATAATTCAGGCCAGGTAGTTTATCAGCAAAAAAATAATTTAGTAAGAGGTCACAATATTTTTAATATAACCGCAGCTGGCTTTCTAAATTATGCAAAAGGCATTTACAACCTGCAGGTAACAATTAATAATGAAAAGCTGAACAAAAAATTTATAATTGCCAGATAAAAAGTTTGCTGTGTGTTGTACTATTCAAAATAAGTTTCTATTCCTGCTACTTATACATGTTTTTGCTTTGCTATTGATTACATTACAAACATAGCGCATGCTTTATTTGTAATGCTGAACCCGACAGCGGCCTTCAAAAAGCAACATTGATAAATTACATTTTATTAATGTTGGTAAATTATTTATACGAAACCCGCCCTGCCTCTGTTTACATTGGTTTTAAAAATCAGGTTACCAAAATCCAATTTTGAAATTTATTCGTAGATAAATTTTTAAAACCAAAATAAAACAACCAATGAAAAAAGTTTTCCGCACTTCAATTTTACCCTTTTTAACTGCTGCAGTACTGCTTTTAAACAGTTGCTCACAGGACGATAGCTTTATTATGCCACCGGTAATTCCGGTAGTTAAACCAGATATAGTATTTTTTGGAATCTCTGCGTCTAACCAGCTAATAAAGTATAATGCAAATGCATCGCAAAATGTTGCTGCACAGTTTACTGTTAGTGGTTTACAAGCCACCGAAACTATTTTAGCAATCGACTTTAGGCCAGCCACCGGCCAGCTTTATGGCCTGGGCAGTACCAGCCGCATTTATGTAATTAACCAAGAAACCGGTGCAGCGAGGGCAATAGGAGCTGCTCCTTTTACACCTGCAATTAACGGAACAATTGCCGGGTTCGATTTTAACCCAACCGTTGACCGTATAAGATTAGTAACTAACAGCGGACAAAACTTAAGGTTAAATCCTGAAACTGGCACTGTAGCTGCAACAGATGCGGCCATAAATCCTGCTGCTGCATTAATAGGCGCTGCATATACCAATAGTTTTGCAGGTGCTGGCGGTACAGTATTATATGATATCGACGGACAAAAATTATACAAACAAGACCCTCCTAATAACGGCACTTTAGTTGAAGTAGGCAATTTAGGTGTAACCGCAACCGGTGGTGGCGATTTTGATATTGCAAATGATAATAAAGTGGCATTGGCAGCCTTAACTGTAGCTGGCGTAAACAGCATTTATCAAATTGATACTTTAACAGGCAAAGCAGTTAATTTAGGTACATTGGCAACTCCGGTTATTTGTATAGCTATTCCCACAAGGCCAGTTGCTTACAGTACAGATATGGCTAACAATCTTTTAATTTTTAATTTAACAACACCAGCCACACCTGTTACAAAAGCTATTACAGGTTTACAGGCCGGCGAAAATATTTTGGGTATTGATATCCGTCCTGCAACTGGGCAATTGTATGCATTAGGCAGCACCAGCAGATTATACACTATTAATATGAGCAGCGGCGCAGCAGCAGTAGTTGGCACAGCACCGTTTGCAACTGCACTGGCAGGTACATCTTTTGGTTTTGATTTTAATCCAACAGTTGATCGCATTAGAGTGGTAAGCAACACTGGGCAAAACCTGCGTTTAGATCCTAACACCGGTTTAATTGCAGCAGTTGATGGCGCATTAAATCCTGGTACTCCTGCAGCATCGGCAGCAGCATACACCAATAATTTTGCAGGCACTACAGCAACAACTTTATTTGTAATTGATCCATCAACAGATAAATTATATACACAGGTGCCGCCTAATAATGGTACGTTGGTAGAAGTTGGTGCATTAGGCGCAAATGTAGAAACTGATAATGGTTTTGATATTGGTGGCCGTACAAATCTGGCATACGCATTATTAACCGTGGGTACTACAACAAAAATATATTCCATTAACTTAAGCACGGGTGCAGCAACCTCAGTCGCAGATTTCCCCGGCCTTGTAAAAGGTTTTGCAGTAGGCTTAGGTTTTTAAAATAATTGGCTATTATGGTTTTGAATGTTCCGGTGGCTCTTTTGCCGCCGGATTTTTTTTGCAATATAACCTGCGGTTATTTTTATTGTTTTGTTACGGGCATTTGTTTTTTATGGCATCATCGTTGCGTCGCACACTTATACGGC
>NZ_JANMUN010000209.1:0-43745 GCF_031391665.1 Ferruginibacter sp. | reverse complement strand
TGCCAATTTACAGCCGGCACATTTTTATAATTTTGTAAAGTATCCCAGGTAGTACCATAGGTTTGTGCAAAGCTGCTGCTGTCTTGTGTAGCACCACGCGTTCTCTCCCACTGCCAGGTTACAAAATCATAAGGACTTAATACATCCTGGAAGTTGCTTAACTTACGAATACCATAAGAGCCATTGTAAGTTACCTGTGTTTTGCCGGCACGGCCACCTTTAGTGGTAATTATAACTACACCATTGGCGCCTCTTGCCCCATAAATAGCTGTAGTAGATGCATCTTTTAAAACATCCACGGTGGCAATATCCTGTGGAGATATTACCGATAATGCATTTTCCACCTGTACGCCATCAACAATATAAAGTGGTGAATTGTCCTGTGTAATAGAACCGCCACCCCTTACCCTAACAATGACTTCTGCCCCCGGCGCACCTTCTGTAGAAGTTAACTGCACACCGGCCAACTTACCCTGCAGGGCTTCGGCAGCCGAAGACAATGGAAAATCTTTAAGCTCTTTTGCATTAACAGAAGATACCGAGCCGGTGAGGTCTTTCCTTTTGATAGTGGCGTAACCTACCACCACCACATCTTCCTGTGTAACGGCTTCTTTGGTTAACTGAACTGTAACGGGATCGTTTCCTGTAACTGTTACAATTTTTGAACCGTAACCAACTGATGAAACAACAAGATCAACTGATGCTGTACCTGAAATGGTAATGGAAAAATTTCCACCGGCATCAGTTTGTGTTCCCTTTTTTGCATTTTTTGCAATTACGTTAACACCTGTTAACGGTGCCCCGTTTTCGTCTGTTACTTTGCCCTTAATAGTTTTGTTTTGGGCAGATGCAATAAAAGGAAAAATAAAAAAAATAGTGATAAGAAATAATAACTTATTCATATAGCAGTGTTTAGTTTGTATAAATAAAGCAGTGTTTTTTAGAAGGGGGAAAATAAAAACACTGCAGCAATCAATACCCAATGTTAAAACTTTTTTTACAGCATCTAATTACTGCAGCATACTATTTTTACGCAAACGTTCCCGATAACGATGGCACATTATTTTATACCCCTAAAATGCCTTAACTTCATTTTAAAAAGTGGTATTTTTTGCCACTAAAAATTTAATAATGAAGTTTGAACCGGTTACAATAAAAGATATTGGAAAAGCATTAGGATTATCCACATCAACTGTTAGCAGGGCTTTACGGGGCAGTTATGAAATAAGTTCGGAAACAAAAAAATTGGTGCTGGAGTATGCCGAAAAAATAAATTACCGCCCCAACCCGATTGCATTAAGTTTAAAAGAAAGGCGCAATCATTCGCTTGGAATTATTGTTTGCGAAATTGCCAACAACTTTTTTTCGCAGGCTATTAATGGTATCGAATCTATTGCCTACAACCGGGGTTACCATGTTATCATTTCGCAAAGTCACGAATCTTTTGAAAGAGAATGTGTAATTGTTGATCACCTTGCCTCCAGGTCGGTTGATGGATTATTAGTTTCTGTATCCAGCGAAACACAGGATTATACTCACTTTAAACAATTGTACGAAAAAGGTTTGCCCATTGTTTTTTTCGACCGTGTGGCCAACGAAATAATTACCCATAAAGTAATTGCCGATAATTTTAAAGGTGCTTACGATGCTACAGAGCATTTAATTAAAAATGGTTTTAAAAGAATTGCACACATTACCAGCGCACCTTATTTATCAATTTCGGAAGAACGTTTAAATGGCTACAAAGAAGCGTTGCTGAAAAATAATATTGAGTACGATGAAAAATTAGTGCACTACTGTTATCATGGCGGTATGATTTATGACGAGGTGGAAGAAGCATTAAAAAAGATATTTAAATTAAAACAAAAAGCAGATGGATTGTTTACCGCCGGCGACAGAATAACCACCACCTGCATGCAGGCACTGCAAAAGTTAGATAAAAAAATTCCGGATGATATTGCAGTAATTGGTTTTACCAATACCAATTTAGGCGAACTGTTTAATCCGTCACTTTCTGTTGTAAGGCAACCTGCTTTTGAAATTGGCCAGGTGGCAACAGAATTATTAATAAGTATGATTGAAAGTAAAAGGCCTGTTACAGAATTTGAGTCGAAGGCTTTGCAAACAGAATTGATCATAAGAGATTCCTCTGCTGCAATTGCGAAAGCAAAAAGTAATTCGTAATTTAATTCATTGACCATTCACTATTGACCATTCGCCATTCACAACTCACCATTCACCATTCACTAATGAAACTGCAATTTATTTCTGTTGGCAAAGCACATGAGCCTTATGTAAAAGATGGTGTGGAAATGTTTACCAAACGCATCTGTCATTATTACACTGCCGAATGGCATATTATTGCTCCACCAAAAAACAATGCGGTATTAAGCGAAACAGATCTAAAGAAAAAAGAAGGCGAAGCCATTTTAAATCTTTTACAAAAAGATGATTATGCCGTTTTATTGGATGAAAGGGGCAAACAAATGAAAAGTGCAGAGCTGGCAAAGTTTATTGAGCAACGGGCAAATGAAAGTATAAAGAAAATGGTATTTTTAATTGGCGGCGCTTTTGGCGTAAGTGATGAGGTTATGAAAAGGGCTAATTATAAATGGAGTTTATCTAATTTAGTTTTTCCGCACCAGATAGTAAGGTTAATTTTGGCAGAGCAGGTGTACAGGGCATGTACAATAATTAAAAACGAAAAATATCATCATCAATAAAATAATTTAATCTCTCTTATTTATGGATCAACTTTCTTTATTCCCTGTTACATTCGCAATTCTTGCAATAACAGTAGGTGTTTCTTTACTGGGTTTTACTAATAACGATTTAAAGAATAAAGCTTTATTTTATCCGTATGGCATGGGTTCTGCCAATGAATATTACAGGTTTATAAGCCATGGGTTAATTCATGCTGACTACGTTCACCTGTTTTTTAACATGTTTACTTTTTATTCTTTTGGAAGATTTGCTGAATTAGAATTGTTTACAAAAACAGAGTTCGTTATTTTATATGTAACCTCACTGGTGGCATCATCTCTTTTCGACTTTTTTAAAAACAGAAGCAATACAAGTTATGCTGCATTGGGTGCATCCGGTGCTGTATCTGCGGTTTTATTTTCTACGCTAATCTTCGATCCATGGACGAAGGGAGTGGCTTTATTTGGAGTAATAGCTTTACCCAATATTGTTTTTGGTGCATTGTACTTATTTTATTGCGCTTACATGGCTAAACGTGGTGGCGATAATATTGGCCACAATGCACATTTATGGGGTAGTGTTTATGGATTTGTTTTTACTGCAGTGTTAAGACCAGAATTGTTTAAAGGTTTTATTGAGAAGTTGATGCATCCGCATTTTTAAAATTGTTGCTGCTTTGCAAAAACTCTTGGATGCAAAACTCTTGGAGGGTTGAGTTTAATATTTTGAAAAGTTTTAGAAAACCCTCCAAGAGTTAGGTGAGATTGAATTGATTTAAGAAAAACTTATTTGCAACACCTCTTTTGTTTTATCAGTAATCTTAAACCGGTCGTCAATACGCATACCAATTACCCACAATATTTTTTTATTATTTTCTATTACCCACACTTTTTCTTTTTGTGTAAGCGATAATTTTTGATCGATAAAAAAACGGCTGAGTTTTTTCTTTTTCTGCATACCAAGCGGATAAAAATAATCGCCTTGTTTCCATTTGCGGAGGAGTAAAGGAAATTTAATTTCAGCAGCATCTAACTGTGCTGTTTGGTTGTTAGTTGACAGTTGATAGTTAACAGGCCGTAATAATTTTTCAATTTGCAAACTCCCCATTTCGAAAGTTATTTGCTTATCCTTTTCTTCAAATAAAATATTTTGTGCTGCTGCAGTTTGGTTGGGAGAAATGATCAGCCATTTTCTGTTTTTAATGATGCGGTGAGAAGTTGATTGAATATATTTACCCGATTCGCTTTGTAAGAGTGTAATAACTTCTTCAGCTTGATGAGATGTAAAATTATAGTCCTTAATAATTTCATAAATAACAGTTACCAAAGGTTTTATTTTCTGCAATTTTAAAACCGGGATATGAATTTCATTTCCTTTTGTTTCCAGCAATTTACTTTTATGCAGTTCAATTGCCTGGTTGTATAATTGCTCTGCTTCACCAAACCTTGCAATATTTTTTAAAATATTTTCATCCGCTTCTGGAAAAACTTTTTTAACAGCGGGTATTAATTCATTACGGAAATAATTACGGGTAAAATCATTTTGCTCATTGGTATAATCTGTAACAAACTCCAGGTTATTTGCACTTGCGAAACCGCTCAATTCATTTTTATTTGCAAAAAGTAAAGGCCTTACAATTTTACTTTGTTTGGGTAAAATGCCATGCAATCCTTTTATGCCAGTTCCCCGGAAAAAATTCATCAGCACCGTTTCAATATTATCATCTGAATGATGGGCCGTTAAAATATACTTGCTACCGTTTTCAATTCTTATTTCTTCAAACCATTTGTACCGTAAGTTTCTTGCGGTTTCTTCAATCGATTTTTTTTCTTGTTTTGCAATTGTATTAATATCAAATTTTTCTACAAAAATTTGCACCTTATATTTTTCAGCCAAAATCCTTACAAATTTTTCGTCCCTCTCACTCTCTTCTCCTCTCAATTGAAAATTACAATGTGCAATTGCAAAATCATAGCCTGCCTGTTTGCATAGTTCACAAAGCACAATACTATCTACGCCGCCACTTACAGCAAGCAATAATTTATCTTTTGATTGAAAAAGATGTTGCTGTTTGATGTACGCTTTAAATTTTTCCAGTAAGTTCATGCCCCTGTCCCCTAAAGGGGAACTTAGTTTGTTAGTTTAAAATTATTTTGAAAAAATAATGCTCTCATACGCTTCGGTAAAAGTTGAATAAAGTTATTCTGTAAAAGAGTGCGACGCCACCGAAGTTGAAAAAAGATTTTATGCCCGGCCAAAAAAAAACCTCCCGCCCCGATTTATCGGGACTCCAAAGGAGAGGGAACTCGAATGTGCTGCATTAACTTTAATGTTAGCTCAATTTTTTAATGCAGAAACAATCTTAGTTCCCCTTCAGGTACAGGGGTTCTACTCCTCCAAATCCTCCTTCGCTCCCATCAACTCATTATACGAATGATTATCGCTCACTCTTTTGGCTTCCCACATACCACGTTCATACACTTTTATGGCTTTTTCAAACTCCCCGGCACGCTCTAACAATTTGCCCAAATGATAATAAGAGCCGATGTACGTAGGTTCTCTCAGCAAAATTTCGTTAAACAATTTACGGGCTTCCTCATCCTTATCCACCTTAATGTATTCCAGTGCCAGCGCATGTTGCAGAAAACTATCCTTATCGGATGTTTTCATGTATTCCAGCAATTTTTCTATCCTGCTCAATTTTTTATTTTTAATTTTTTACTTTTTAATTCGCTTCTCTTATCTTTGCTTTTAGTTGCATAAACAACCATTTATGAAAATATTAGTTTGCATTTCAAAAACGCCGGATACCACGGCAAAAATAGCCTTCACAGATAACAATACGAAATTTGCTGCCGACGGCGTGCAATGGATCATTAATCCATACGACGAATGGTACGCATTGGTAAGAGCTATCGAATTAAAAGAAGCCGATGCTTCCACCGCTATTCATTTAATAACAGTTGGTGGTGCCGATACCGAGCCCATCATTCGCAAAGCATTAGCATTGGGCGGCGATGAAGCCATTAGAGTTAATGCCGACAGTCATGATAGTTTTTATATAGCCAGCCAAATTGCCGAAGTGGCAAAGGCAGGTGCATACGATTTAATTTTTACCGGCAAAGAAACGATTGATTACAATGGATCTTCCATTGGCGGTATGGTGGCAGAATTATTAAACATTCCTTACGTATCGCATGCCGCTAAATTTGATTTGGTGGATGGCGCTGCAGTTATTGTTCGTGAAATTGAAGGCGGCGAAGAAACGAATAAAGTTGGGCTGCCCGTTGCCGTTAGCTGCCAGAAAGGAATGGCCGAACAGCGCATCCCTAACATGAAAGGTATTATGGGTGCAAGAAGTAAACCACTAAAAGTGCAGGAGGCTGTTGCGGTGGAGGCTTTGACTTCGATTGTATCTTTTGATCTGCCTCCGGCAAAAGCTGGTGTTAAATTAGTGAGTGCCGAAACGCCGGAAGAATTGGTAAGGTTGCTGCATGAGGAAGCGAAGGTAATATAAATGGATAATGGATTAATTGACAATGGATAATGTTGTAAATTCAAATCATTATTCATTTTTCAACCATTAATTATGAAAGAAAATATTTTAAAAGACAAAAGTTTTTTGTTTGCTGTAAGAATAGTTAATCTGTATAAATTTTTAAAGAAACAACATGGCGAATACATCATTTCGCAACAGCTAATAAGATGTGGCACATCGGTTGGGGCAATAGTTAGAGAAGCGGAACATGCAGAAAGCCTAAAAGATTTTATACATAAATTGAGTATTGGGCTAAAGGAAGCAAACGAATCTAAATACTGGCTGGACCTGCTTTTTGCAACTGAGTTTATAACAAAGAAAATGTTCGAATCTTTAAATATCGATTGTGAAGAATTATTAAAATTACTTACTGCAAGTGTAAAAACCAGTAAGCTAAAAATTAAATAAATTATTAATTATCCATTATTAAATTATCCATTACTATTATGTCAGTATTAGTTTTTCTTGACCAATCAGAAGGAATAATAAAAAAGTCTTCTCTTGAAGCAGCAAACTACGGGGCAAAAGTTGCTGAGCAATTAGGTGTAGCCGCAGAAGGAATAGTTTTGGGCAATGTTACCGATGATTTAGCGGCATTAGGCAAATACGGATTAAAAAAAGTGCACACTGTAAAAAATGACACTCTCGATCATTTGGATGCACAGGTTTTTACCAATGTACTGGTTCAGGCTATTGCAGCAAGCGGGGCAACCATAGTTGTGTTTAGCAATAACATGAACGGCAAAGCTATTGCACCAAGGTTAAGTGCAAAATTAAAAGCTGGCCTTGTTAGCGGTGCAATTGCATTGCCCGATACCAGCAATGGGTTTGTAGTAAAGAAAAGTGTTTTCAGTGGTAAAGCTTTTGCAAACATTGCCGTAAACACACCGGTAAAAATAATTGCATTAAACCCTAACTCTTATAATATTGTAACTGCAGATGGCACTGCAGAAGTTGCAGCATTTGCCGCAACTGTTGATGCACCAAAAATTACCGTTACTGCAACAAATAAAATTGTAGGTGAAGTACCATTAAGCGAAGCTGAATTGGTTATCAGCGGTGGCCGTGGTTTAAAAGGCCCGGAAAATTGGGGACTGGTTACCGATCTTGCAAAATTATTAGGTGCAGCCACTGCATGCAGCCGTGCCGTAGCAGATGTACACTGGCGGCCGCATCACGAGCATGTGGGCCAAACCGGTTTAGCCATTGCGCCTAATTTATATTTTGCCATTGGTATTAGTGGTGCCATACAACATTTGGCAGGTGTTAACAGAAGTAAAGTAATTGTAGTTATTAATAAAGATCCCGAAGCGCCATTTTTTAAAGCCGCCGATTATGGTATTGTGGGTGATGCGTTTGAAGTGATGCCGAAGATAATTGAGGCGGTGAGAAAGTTAAAAGGAGCATAATTAATGTTATTTATAATAAAAGCCTTTCAATTAGTTTTGAGAGGCTTTTGTTTTTATATTTGCTTTTATTAATAATCCATAATCAATTCCCTTTTAGGGGCTAGGGGCAATGAAAAAAATAGAACTCGAAATAGTAGCACTCTCTCACAGCATTACGCAAACACACTCTTATGCCGTGGTATTGGGAGAAGTAAATGGTTTGCGCCGCTTACCCATTGTAATTGGTGGTTTTGAAGCTCAGGCAATTGCTGTGGCGCTGGAACGCATGAGCCCCAGCCGTCCGCTTACACACGACCTGATGAAAAATTTTATGATGGCTTTTAATGTGGAACTCCACGAAGTAGTAATAAACGATTTGCAGGAAGGAATTTTTTACAGCAAACTGGTGTGCAGTTCTGCCAACGATACGGTGGAAATTGATTCCCGAACATCTGATGCATTGGCACTGGCCGTAAGGTTTGGTTGCCCTGTTTATACTTACGATACTATTTTAGACCAGGCTGGTATATTAATGGAAGATGATGGCAAAAAGAAAAAAGTACAATCGGTAACTACCGAAACTGGCGGCAGCGACGATTTAAAATCGATGACACTGGAAGAATTGAATGCCCTGCTTGCTGATGTACTGGATCATGAAGATTATATACGTGCCATTGCAATACGGGATGAGATTAAAACCAGGAAGGACAAGTAATGGATAATTTATTAATGAATAATTGATACTGTTATTTTAAATTCGACACAACCTGCGTTTTAAAAGTTTCAAAAAAATATTTAAATACATCAGGCCTTAAAATATTATCCATTTTAAATTATTCCATTATCAATTACCCCCAACATGCTCGTTTTCCCCAATACAAAAATAAATCTCGGTTTACAAATTCTTAATAAAAGAGAAGATGGTTTTCATAATATAGAAACTGTTTTTTATCCTATTGGTTTAAAAGATGCACTGGAAATTATTCCATCAACAAATTCTGCTACTGATATTGAATTTACTTTAGGTGGCTTACCAATAGATGGCATTAGCCATGATAACATTTGCCCAAAGGCGTATCAACTTTTAAAGAATGACTTTCCTGAATTGCCATCTATTAAAATGCATTTACAAAAAGCCATTCCTATGGGTGCAGGTATGGGTGGCGGCTCGTCAGATGGTGCTTTTACTTTAATGCTGCTGAATCAAAAATTCAAACTCCAGCTTACAAAGCCTCAACTTATTACATACGCTTTAAAACTGGGCAGCGACTGTCCTTTTTTTATTATCAACAAACCCTGTTATGCAACAGGGCGTGGCGAAATTTTAGAAGAAATAAAACTTGATTTATCAGCCTACAAAATTGTAGTGGTTAACCCAAACATTCAGGTACATACCGGGGGCGCTTTTAGTCAACTCAAACTTGTGCCGCATAAAAAAACTGTAAAAAAAATCATCCGTCAACCCATCAACACCTGGAAAGACGATCTGCAAAATGATTTTGAAGAAAACATAGTTACAAAGTATCCTAAACTAAAAACTATAAAAAAAGCTTTGTACAGCGAAGGTGCGATATATGCTTCGATGACGGGTAGCGGCAGTACTTTTTTTGGCATTTTTGAAAACACTATACCGCTAAAAAGATTTACAGATAAAAATTATTTTGTAAAAATATTGCCTTAGTCTAATTCACTCAGTAAAGAATCGATATCTAATGGAGCTGTGCCCATCCACAATTTTCCTTCAGTATTGGTGGGCCATTGGTCTTTTGGCCGGTCCCAGTATAATTCCACACCATTGCCATCTAAATCGTTTAAATAAATTGCTTCTGATACACCATGATCGGATGCTCCCGTTAATAGATATTCAGCGTCTGTTAATCTTTTAAAAATAGTCGCCAGGTCTTTTCGTGTGGGATAAACAATGGCCAGGTGATATAAACCTGCAGCTCTTACCGGCGCCGGCCCTGCATTTTTACTATGCCAGGTATTTAAACCAATATGATGATGATATCCGCCTGCCGAAATAAAAACTGCACTGTCGCCATAGCGCTGGGTAATTTCAAACCCAAGCAAATCTTTATAAAAACTTAAGGCCCTGTCCAGATCGGCCACTTTTAAATGCACATGCCCTATATGGGTTTGTGCAGGAATTGTATAGCTCATAAAATAGTTTTATCTTGCATCAAATTTACAACTATCAGTAATTTATATAAAATAGAATCTTTCCTGGGCAATAATCTCGATTTGCTCAATCATCGAAGTATATAAGCCCCTATCTCCGCCACTGGTGGAGGAATTATCTGCATTTATTTTTTTACAATTTTACAATTTTATTTTATGCATTCTACCATTGCTTTATCGGCAACAGCACAGCAGTATCTTGATTTAGAAGAAAAATATGGCGCACACAATTATCATCCCTTGCCAGTTGTACTAAACCGTGGCGAAGGTGTTTTTTTATACGATGTTGATGGCAAACGTTACTACGATTTTTTAAGCGGTTACTCCGCAGTTAACCAGGGCCATTGCCACCCAAAAATTATTGCATCGCTAATAGAACAGGCGCAAAAATTAACGTTAACCTCAAGGGCTTTTCACAGTAATTTATTGGGAGAATATGAAAAATATATTACTGCCTATTTTGGTTACGATAAAGTGTTGCCCATGAATACCGGTGTAGAGGCTGTTGAAACTGCAATTAAACTCAGCCGCAAATGGGCTTATCAAATAAAAGGCATTGAAGAAAACAAAGCAAAGATAATTGTATGCGAAGGCAATTTTCATGGCAGAACAACAGGCGTAATTTCTTTTAGTAACGATACTGCTGCTGTAAAAAACTTTGGCCCTTACATGCCCGGTTATGTGGCGATACCATTTAATGATACAGCCGCTTTGGAAAAATCTTTTCAGGATAAAAACGTTGCAGCTTTTTTATTTGAACCCATACAGGGCGAAGCTGGTGTGGTAGTACCTGATGAAGGTTATTATAAAAAGATAAGAACATTATGTACTGAGTACAATGTATTAATGGTGGCTGATGAAATTCAAAGCGGCCTTGCAAGAACAGGCCATATGCTGGCATGCGATTATGAAGATGTACGTGCCGACATTTTAATTTTAGGCAAAGCATTAAGCGGTGGTGTGTTACCGGTAAGTGCTGTATTATGTGATGATGAAATTATGATGACCATTAAACCCGGTGAACACGGCAGTACTTATGGCGGCAACCCTTTATCATGTAAAGTTGCCATTACTGCACTGCAGGTTTTAAAAGATGAAAAGCTTACAGAAAATGCAGCAGCAATGGGAGAATTATTAAGAAGTGAACTGCGTAAATTAAATTCTCCTTTTATTGAAACTGTTAGAGGCAGAGGATTATTAAATGCTATTGTTATTAAACATACCAATACAGAAGCAGCCTGGGATTTATGTTTAGCTTTAAAAGAAAACGGACTTTTGGCTAAACCAACTCATGGCGATAAAATTCGCTTTGCCCCGCCATTGGTTATTAATAAAGAACAAATTTTAGACTGTGTGGATATTATTGCCAAAAGTTTAAAAACGCTTGAAGTTTGACAGGGTTTTATTCTTATTTTTAGTTATCCGCTCATTAAATAATATGAAATGAAAAAAATATTTTTTTTCTTATTGACTTTATTTGCCCTTACAAAATTTACATACGCACAAAAAGATACTTTAACAGGTGAAGCTGCACAACAAATTTTAAGTGCGATAAAAATTGATACTGCAAGATTTTTAAACAGTGTTTCTGCTGACGCATGCAAATGCATTGATTCAATAGCACTAAATAATAAAACCAGTAAAGAAATTTCAGCAGATATTTTTACCTGCATAGATAAACAGGTTAGTGTGTATCAACTATTAATAAAACTTTATCAATCAATGTTAGGTGGAGATAAAAATAATAAGATCTCTTTAAACACTAATAAAAATTCTCAGGAATACCAGAAATACTATTTTGAAATTGAGAGATGGCTAACTGATAGCTGTGCCTCTTTAAAAAATGCAATTAATTCAGATAACGGGGAGTCTGAATTTTCAAAATCAAAAGATGAAAAGGCACTTAAGTTATATTACAAAGGCACCGATGCTTTAAATGGAGAAAATTTTAAAAGACGCATTGCCCTGGTTTGAAAAAGCAGTAAAGCAGGATGAAAAATTTTCTTTTGCCTGGGATAATATTGGTGTATGCAGAAGAAAGTTAGGCGATTTGGATGGTGCGTTGGAAGCTTATACAAAATCGTTACAGCTTGATCCAAAAGGAAAGTTGCCCTTGCAAAATATACCTGTGGTGTATGAATTTAAAAAAGATTATGATAAAGCGTTAGAAGCTTACAAAAATCTTTATAAAATTTATCCTGATGACCCGGAAGCATATTATGGCGCCGGAAGAATGTATGAACTTAAAGGTGATTTAGAAAAAGCGCTGGATAATATGTGTAAGGCTTACAATGCTTATGTTGAAATCAATTCGCCTTACCGTGTAGATGCAGAAAATAATATATCCATATATTTTAAAAAAATGAAAGAACAGGGTAAAGAAGAATTATTTTATAAAATACTTAAAGAAAATAAATTAAATCCTTCAACAAAATAATTGTTGCTCAAAAAAATTACATGGATACACACTTGCATCACGACCACAAAGAAACACATTTAAAAAGTTCTCAGGCTTTATCGGATATTGTAATTGGAATGAGCGATGGGCTTACTGTTCCTTTTGCTTTAGCTGCAGGTTTAAGTGGTGTTGTTACCAGCAGCGGTATAATAGTTATTGCCGGCATAGCTGAAATATGTGCAGGAAGCATTGCAATGGGTTTGGGTGGATACCTGGCTGGTAAAACTGAACAGGACCATTATAAAAGTGAAAAAAGAAGGGAATATGATGAAGTGGAAAATTTACGTTATCGTGAAATTGAAGAGACAAAAGAATTTTTTGCCAACATTGGTTTAAGTCCGCAATTACAACAACAGGCTACAGAAGAAATTTCCCAGGATAAAGACCGGTGGGTAGATTTTATGATGAAGTATGAATTGGGTTTAGAAAAACCAGATCCTAAAAGAGCAACAAAGAGTGCATTGAACATTGGCTTGTCTTATGTAGCCGGTGGCATCATCCCGTTAAGCCCTTATTTTTTTATTAGCGATTCATCCGAAGCTTTAAAAATATCTGCAGTAGCTACATTAGCCTGCCTTTTTGTTTTTGGATTTTTCAAAAGTAAGATCACCGGTGTGAATCCTTTGTGGGGTGCATTAAGGGTTACATTAATTGGTGCCATGGCTGCTGCTGCTGCATTTGGAGTAGCAAAGCTTTTTGAGCATTAATTATTGCGACATTGTTATTTTGTATTTGTAGTAAAAAGCAATAAATACTTTCCGTAATTCCACTGCGTACTTTTCTTATACTTTTGGCTATAAAAGACTTTTTCTAACCGCAAAATACTTTAAAGCGGTAAAATTTATTTCTTTAAAAATAATTTTTAAATACCTGCGTTCAAAATAAGACGATCAATGTTCTTAATTATTTAATACCGCTAATTTTTCACGTTTTAAATCAAATTAAAAACATTGTTATAAGCAGAAAAACAAAACTATATTTTTTTATATTGATAATATTAATATTTAAAAACAAAAAAAATTGGTATAGTTTTTGAAAAGATTAACATGAAATCCTTTTTAAAATATCCTATGAAAATTAATTTTTACATCAATGGTGCTTACAATTATTTTTTATTTGCACCTAACTTTTCAAATCAATTAATTTATACAGGTTACTTATAACACCAGTCATTGAAGTAAAATTCATTCTGGTTCTGTAATTAATTTTTTATAAATACCCATCTAATCTCCCCTTCCATCAGCAAAGCAACACAAATTTAAAATTGTGGAACCAATTTTATTTACAGGTTAATTATATCCCTGCGGATTTTTTTACCACGCATAAAATAAATTCTACAAACAGTTAGTATAAAGGACTACATTTTTAAATTTTTGATTTAACTAAGTTTGCATCAGACTTTTATTGAGCAATCAAAAAAAGTATTAACCAATATCTAATTAAAAACTAAAAAGAATCCAAATGAAAACTATCCAATCCCCTGTGAGGAGATTTGTGTTTACAACACTCTCCATTATAACTTTTTTTTGCTGTTTTGCAATTTCAGGTTTTGCTACCACTTACTATATCAGCCCGGCAGGTAATGACGTAACTGGTACAGGCACACTATTAAATCCATGGAGAACATTAAAAAAAGCTACCTCAACAGTAAATACAACCGGCGATATTATCCATGTAAATACAGGTGTTTATACCGAAACACAACAATGTTTTTTAGCAACAGGTGTAAGTATTGAAGGTGATGGGGTTACTTCTGTTTTAAGAAGTACTGTTAACACAATTTATACTGCATTACTGGAGGTAAGAAGTAACGAAGGCACAAATGGTAACCAGCATATAAGTAATGTAAAATTTGATGGCACTAACCTTACAACACATTGGGCTGTATGGATTGCTGGCAGAAGTAATGTTAGCATGTACAATTGCACTGTGGTGGACTTTAAAGACAGGGGTGTAATTTTTAGCGGAAGAAATGATGGAATTGCACTTCCGCCAGCTTCGGCCTATGCAACCGGTAATAAATTTTATAATAATATAGTTAACAATTGTGCTGATTATAACGGCTATGGCAGAGGCTGCCTTGAAATGGGTGGACAGGAAGGTTTACTGGTTTACAACAACACCATTACACAAAACAGCAGGCCAAGCGGTCAAAACGGATGGCCCATTAAATACACCAACGAAGGTTGGTTAAAGGGTGTAAAAATATATAACAACACCATTACAAAAATACCTTACGCAAATGATGGATGGAGTTTTGCACTGGAATTATTTAATGCACAGGGCATGGAAATTTATGGTAACACCATACAGGGAAGTTTGGATTTTAATTACCAGGGAAACAAAGGAATTTACCCCTGGGCAATTTATATACATGATAATATTATTAAACAACCGGCTATAAGTACATACCAGGAAGAAGGAATAATTTTTGAATACTCTACAGATGGATGTATAATTGAAAATAATATTTTTGAAAATTTAAACCAGCAGATTGTTACCTACCCCAGGGCAAATACGTTAATGAAAGATATAATAGTACGTAAAAATCTTTTTAAAAACTGTGGTAAAACCAACAGCAATGATGGATATTTGATTGGAGGATTTGGTGGGGCATTAGGGCCCAACTGGTCGATAGATAACTGGGAAGTATATAACAATACATTTGTCGCTGCAACTACAGGCAATGCAAACCCTGATTTTGCTATTAATATTTCTTATGGTGGCGCATTTGCCGTTAACGGTTTAAAAATAAAAAATAATATAATTCAGGGTGTTAGATTAAATGTAATGCTAACCAATGACCGGTCTAAATTTACAAATTGTCAATTTCAATTCAACGACTTTTATGGTAATGGAGATAATATTAATTTAGTTCCAACCTGGGCATCATCTGGTATTCCGTTTCCTGCAAGTACTACAGTATCTAATAATTTGACAACTAACCCAATGTTTGTAAATAACATTACATATTCCCTGCAGGTAACCTCACCACTAGTTGATGCAGGCACCAATGTAGGATTACCTTATATGGGAGCAGCTCCAGACAGGGGTTATGCTGAAGTAAGTACTGCCCTGCCGGTTAAACTTACTGCTATAAAAGTTACCGAAAACAAAGGAAAACATATTTTGCAATGGACAACATCAACAGAAATAAACAGCAGCCATTTTAATATTGAAAGAAGCAGTAACGGGCAGGATTATGAGGTTATTGGCAGCGTTGCAGCAACAGGTTTTAGCTCCAGCGAAGTAAATTATAATTTTACTGATGCTGCACCTTTAACAGGAATAAATTATTACAGACTTGCAATGATTGATAAAGACAACAGCAAAGAATATAGCGGTATTGTTTCAATTTTATCTAAAGCAGGCCAGGCATTGAATATTGTGGCTGCCCAATTATCTTCTGGTAAAAATAATGTTAAGCTTACCATTAACAGCACACAAAATCAAAAAGCAAATCTTGTTGTATTTGACCAATCTGGAAAAATAATTTTAAACGAACAAATTGTATTACAAAAAGGATTGAACATCATCAATAAAAACACATTGCCGATAGCAAAAGGTATTTATTATCTAAAGTTATTTACCAATGAAGTAACTGTTGTTAAAAATGTTTTTAGCACCGAGTAAGTAATTTAAAATAAAAATAAAAATCCCTCCTCAATATTAAGGAGGGATTTTTTATTGGTAGTACTACCGAAATATGAATATATCTTATTGAACTTTTAGCAAGGCCTTTTATAATCGCATTATATCATTTTTGTTTCTGAATTATTCATTCTAAAGTTATACTTCAAAAAAATTGTTTCAAAAAAATGTAATGTTTTACAAAGACAGTTAAACTAAAATACAAGGTTAACAACAGGATAAAAAATCATCTCCCGGTTTACTCTTATATAACTGAAATATAAAGAAATTAAATATAGAGCTTGCTGTGCATCCGCAATACTGTACAATATAACAGAACTATCTAACTGAGTAATTACACCTTACTTCTTAGAACTGTTTAAACACGTTAAACTGTTCATCCGAGCTTGCATTTAATCTTGCCGGCATTTACTGATAACAAAAAAAAATTTTACAAACCTGTTTTAATTCTCTTATACAATTAGTCATAAATTTTTAACACAATTTTATAGATGTGTGAAAGATGCAATACTTAAATGCAATTGTGTAATTTTTTTTGAATTACTGGATTCACGTTTGCAGTATTATCAAAGAAATTAAAAACATAAAACCAATATTCATGAAATACATTTTTGCAAGTGCCGTAGTATTATTTCTGTTTGTAAAAAACGTAAATGCAACAATTTTTTATATCAGCACAACAGGCAATGATATAACAGGTAATGGTACAATAAGCAACCCATGGAAAACGCTTTACAAAGCAACATCAACAGTTGTAACTGCAAACGATATTATACGTGTTAATGCAGGCGTTTATACCGAAACCATGCAATGCCTTTTAGCTCCCGGAGTTAGTATTGAAGGTGATGGTGTTGCATCAGTTCTTAAAAGTACTTTAACTGCAGATTTTATTCCGTTGTTGTCTGCAATATCACCAGAAGGCACAAACGGAAACCAGCATATCTCTAATTTAAAATTTGATGGACAAAATCTTTCCACCTTTTGGGGTATTAATATTGCCGGGAGAAGCAATGTTAGTATCCATGATATAACGATGGTGGACTTTAAAGACAGGGGTATATTATTTAATGGCAGAAATGATAATGTAGATGGCCCTCCTTCAATTTATGCAACGGGTAATACATTGTACAACAGTACCATTTTAAATAGTGCTGCATACAACACCCCAAACGGGATATATGGCAGAGGGGCAATAAATATTGGAGGACAGGACGGCATGCTGATTTACAATAATATTATTATTCAAAACCAACGCCCTAATGGTTTTAATGGATGGCCAATAAAATATCTTAACAATGGCTATTTAAAAGGTGTAAAAATTTATAATAATACCATAACAAAAATACCATCAACCAGTACTTTTGGAGGGCAAAATGGTTGGGATTTTGCCGTAGAATTATTTAATGTACAGGGATTAGAAATGTACAATAACACCATACAGGGAAGCCTCGATTTTAACTACCAGGATAACAGGGGCGTTTACCCTTATTCTATTTATATACATAATAATACCATTAGCCAGCCAGCCCTTAGTGCTTTTAGAGAAAGTGGGATTATTATTGAATTCAGTGTAGATGGGCTTATAGTTGAAAACAATGTTTTTAATAATATCAGCAGCGCCATAGCATTTTATCCAAGAGCTGGAACCGTTATTAAAGATGTAACAGTAAAGAAAAATTTATTTAGCAACATTGGGCAAATAAATAATTCTGAAGGTTATATGATTGGAGGTTTTAATGGTGCAGTAGGAAGCTGGGCTATAAATAATTTTGAAGTTTATAATAATACTTTTATTTCGGCAACAGGTAATGCAGCGCCATTTTTTGCTGTTAACTTAACTTCTTCTGTTTCTTTTACAGTAAACGCATTTAAGTTTAAAAATAATATAATTCAGGGATTGAGGAATAATGCAATAGTGAGCAATGACCTTTCTAAATTTACAAATTCCCAAATTCAGTATAACGATTTGTTTGGGAACGGTGACAATGTTAATATTTTTTATTACCAGGCATCAGCAACTTCACTTAACAGTACAAATACGGTATCTAATAATTTAGCTGTTAACCCCTTATTTATGGGTGGGGGCAATTATAATTTGCAATCATCTTCTCCATTAATTAATGCAGGTGTTAATGTTGGTTTACCTTTTTCCGGTTCAGCACCTGATATTGGTTACGCCGAAGCTAATATTGCTTTGCCTGTTAAAATAATTAATTTTAGTGTTGAAGAAAAGAATGAAAAAAATATTTTGCAATGGACAACAGCAACAGAATCAAACAGCAGCCATTTTAATATTGAAAGAAGCAGTAACGGGCAGGATTATGAAGTAATTGGAAGAGTTAACGCAACAGGTTTTAGCTCCAGTAATTTGAACTATAATTTTACTGATGCTGCACCTTTAACGGGAATTAATTATTACAGGCTGGCCATGATTGATAAAGATAACAGTAAAGAATACAGCAGCACAGTTTCTATTTTATCTAAATCAAATCAATCATTAAGTATTTTAGCCGCCCAATTATCTACTGGCAAAAAAGATATTACACTTAAAATCGCCAGCACACAAAATCAAAAAGCTACTCTTATTATATTTGATCAGGGTGGAAGAATTATTTTAAATGAAGCGATTAACTTACAAAAAGGCGTGAACACAATTAATAAAATTACTCCAACTATATCGAAAGGTATTTATTATTTAAAATTATTTACCAGCGATGCAACAGCAGTTAAAAATATTTTCACTACCGAATAAACGATTTTGCAAATAAAAAACTCCTTCTAAATTTTAGAAGGAGTTTTTGTGTTATCATTTTATTACGTACTTACATTATGCTTGTTGTTATTTGAAATATTAGCAATAGTCCAGTCAATCTTTTTTTCAAACGGGTGTTTACGAACCGGGCAGTTTTGCTTTAGACAAATATTACAACTGTAATCAAGGCAGCCATCGGAGTGCACAAAAAGCTCCACAGCTTCTCCATATTCATCTTTAACTAACGATGATAAAGCATCAATTTCTTTATGTGCTTCATGCACATTTAAATACCAGGGTATAGTAAGATGACAGTCTAAATGTATAGTTGCTCCATATTTTATTATACGAAGATTATGCAGATCAATCCAGTTTTCTTTTCGATGGGTATTTAATGTTACCACTAATTTTTTTAATAAAGCTTCATCGGCTTCATCCATTATCCCGGCAATTGAGCTTCTTATAATTTTATACCCTGTAAAAATAATTATTAATGCAAAAAGTATTCCCACGGCACTGTCCATCCACGATATTTTTGTAAATAATATCAGCAATAACCCAGCAATTATACCCAATGTACTCCAGGTATCCGATTGCAAATGTTTACCACTTGCAATTAATGCCAGCGAATTATTTTTAGTTCCGGTTTTAATACAAACCGCTCCGGCAATATAATTGATGAGTGCAGTAATTGCAACCAGCATAATTCCATAATCTAATTTTTGTATGGTATGCGGATTAAGTAAATTAATTACCGCTTCATAAATAATTATAAACCCAGCTACCGTAATTAAAGTTCCTTCAACAGCAGCAGAAATAAATTCCGCCTTACCATGCCCGTAAGGATGATCGTAGTCTTTTGGTTTTGCCGAAACATAAAGGCTGTACACTCCTATCAATCCTGCAATTACATTTACTATACTTTCTAACGCATCCGTTAAAATAGCTACAGAATTAGTGAGGTACCAGGCAATAATTTTTATTACAAACAAAAGAATGGCAATTGCCGTAATAATTTTTTGAAGCCGGAGATTTTGATGTGTTGTTTGCAATAGCTTTACTTGAAGACATAAAGATACAAAAGCATCTACACTTGATTGCCAGCAACTGCTATTAAAAATTGAATTACTCTATAAAGCCTGAAAAATAAATTGATGTCAACAAATTTCTTTAATTGCTATATAGATAACTTAAATAATTTTACTGCCGTCTTTTTAAAATCTTATGCCAATTAAAATACCGGATCTAACACCACCAAAAGGCCCATCTAATTTCACGTTAGCGCCATTAGCGTTTACAGTTACAGTTTTTGTAGTAAGTGGAATTTCAAAATCTTCCAGCTCCATTCTTAAATCATTTTGTTCATCAGCAGTAAGTGGCTGAGAAGATTTGCCGGTAAAATCTCCTTTGCCATTTCCGTAATGCGGACCAAGTATCCACCAATCGAGGCTGATATGTTTACCCAAATGCCATTGCGCCCCAAGCATTAATCCAAAACTATTGCCTTTTAATTCACCCGCCATAGAAATGGTATTTTTAACCATAGCTGTATTTTCGTAAGTAAATTTTAAACCGCTTCCTTTGTAAGTGGCATTACGGTAAAAAGGTGCTAAATAAAATCCACGTCCGAAACCTTTTTTGCCCACATAAAACCTAAACTCCGGTGTAATGGCTGTGTTGCCTAAATTAAAATTTGCCAGTTGCTCTTTTGCTTCTTCATCATCGCCAACAATTTTTTCAATAGTGCTTTGTAATGGTAATTTACCATTGGGCATTGTTCTAAAACCCAAAGCAAAAGAAAACTTACGGTTTAATATTCTCTCGTATTGAAAAGAATAATTTTTTAAAATAATTGAAGTAAGATTTACCTTAAAAAGATTCATGGAATGCTTTTCACTTTCGTCATTATCTTTTCCTGGTTTATCGTATTGAGCAAAAGCAGAAGTAGATAGCAATAAAATACTGAGAGCAAAAAGAATTTTACTTTTCATGATTTAGGTTTAGGTTTTAGGTTTAATTAGTGTTAATGCTTATTAAGATAGGTTATTAAGTACATTACTCAAAAATGAGCTTAATTTTGAAAACTTAGAAAGGTGATTTCACCTATTTAAAAAAAATAAAAGGCGGTAAATGGTTTTATGAACTCTACACTACAAAATCCGCTTCTTTAAAATCGAAATAGCAGATCCCTTCGCCATAAAAACTGAATTTGGGTTTACATCCTGCAAAAAAGAAAATTCCTTCCCATACAAAGCTGTAAAATCACAATCGATTAAATAATTTTTTATGGCATAAACTTTCCAGGCGGGATGGTGCACTGCATATTCAAAAGTAGTTTGTGCATTATATTTAGCGTATCCCCAGTAATGCTCTGCAATAAATTCTTCTTCGCTGCCTGGCTGCATAGGTAAGGCCTCAGTTGTTGTAGTGGCTTCTAATTTATTCCATTTATTCTTAAACTTCCAGTGGTAACCCAAATGTATTTCATTTTCGTTTTGGCTATAAAAATGTTTCATCGGCATAGTACAATACTTTTCATTGTACAAACTATTGGCAATAATACTTATAGCAGGCTTGGGTACAATTTCTTTTATAAACACAGCTCCACGTTTCCATTCGCCATTATCATTATACCGCACATAAAACCTCAAATTTACTTCTTCAAAATTTTTATGAAACGGAATACTAATTCCCAGTAGTTTTGTTTTTTCAAACATAAAACCAATTAAACTTACATAGCAATTACCTTTATAAAAATCGAGTTCGGTTTTATTGGGCAGGTATGGTTTTAAAATAGCTGGGTCAATAACATAATTGGCCATTATTAAATTATTCCATTCGGCAGTAAGAAAAGTTGCATGCATATTTTATAAACAGATTAGGGAAGTAATAGTTCAATCTGTTTTCTTTTTATTCACTTCTTTAAATATCAACCGCAAATTTTGATCGTAAGTAAAATAGTTATACAGCCAGTTACAAAAAACAAAAAAGCGATTCTTTACACCCAGTATAAGCATCAGGTGCAGACCCATCCAAATCATCCAGGCTAAAAAACCACTGAAGTGCAATTTAGGTTTTGGCATATCTACTACAGCTAAGTTTCTGCCCACTGTTGCCATACTGCCTTTATCGTTGTAAACAAATTCTTCCATTGCTTTTTTGCTGCTCTTCATTTCAATACTGCGTAAATTATTTGCAATTGTATCCGCCATTTGCATAGCTACAGGCGCCACCTGTGGGTGACCGTTAGGCCATGCAGGTTCTTCCATATACGCCACATCGCCTATTGCAAAAATATTATCATTGCCGTATGTTTTGCATTGCCTGTCAATTTTTATACGGTTGCCTTTAGCAATTAAATGTTTATCAACCCCTTCAGGAATATTACCTTTTATCCCAGCTGCCCAAATCACTAATTTGGTATCAATAGTTTTTCCATCCTGTAATGTAATTTTTTCACCATCATAATCTTTTAGCAGGCTGTTGGTTAAAACTGTTACACCTAATTTCTCTAAATACTTCCTGGAATCAACACTGCTTTTTTCGCTCATTGTTGCTAGTGTTTTATTGCCACCTTCCAGCAAAAAGATTTTCATCTTTGTAAAATCCAGTTCGGGATAATCTTTTGGCAGCACATATTTTTTCATATCGGCAATGGCGCCACTCAACTCCACGCCTGTTGGCCCGCCACCGACAATAACAATATTCATTAACTGTTCAATAAGTTTTTGATCATTGGTATTTATGGCTGTTTCGAAATTCTGCAATAATTTATAACGTAGCTGTAATGCTTCCAATGTACTTTTCATAGGTAAAGCATGATCCATTAAATTTTTATTGCCAAAAAAATTTGTATCGGCACCGGTTGCTATTACTAAAGCATCATAATTAAATTCGCCAATATTGGTAACCACTTTATTTTCAGTAGCAATAATCTGCTGCACTTCGGCCATTCTAAAGCGCACATTTTTGCTGTAGTGAAAAACTTTTCGCAACGGGAAAGAAATATTGCTGGCATCCAGCCCTGCAGTAGCTACCTGGTAAAACAATGGCTGAAACTGGTGAAAATTAAATTTATCTATCAATGTAATTTCAAAACCGGGTTTGTTGCTGAGGTTACGAGCCAGCCTTAATCCCCCAAAACCACCGCCAATTATAATGAGTTTCATTTTGTATGTTTTATAGCACAAAGATATGTTATTTTCAATAATTTTTGAAAATATAAATATTTCATTATTGTAAAACGGTGTAATTTAATTATCCGTGTAAATGGCGTCACAGAAAGTCAAGTTCTGTCAATATGCTGAATGCAAAGTTCCCGTTCAGGAGCGCATGGGTTTCTTAATACAACACCCTAACCTTTACAGTACCCTTTACCTTACGCAATAACTCCACCGCATTTTTGCTTAAGCCTTTATCAACATCCAAAACAACATATCCAATAGCCTCGTTAGTTTTTAAATACTGGCCTAAAATGTTTATTTTATGTTTACTCAGTTGCGTATTTATTTCTGATAAAACCCCCGGCACATTATTATGAATATGTAAAATACGGTGTGTACCTTCTTGTGGTGGTAAGCTAAGTGCAGGCACGGTATGAGAACCGTAAGTAATTCCCTTCTCTAAATAATTAAATAATTTATTGCTCACATCATCGCCAATATTCTGTTGCGCTTCCTGTGTGCTGCCACCAATATGCGGAGTAAGCAACACATTGCTTAAGCCTTGCAGTGGTGTAGTAAATTTGTCGCCATTTTTTTCAGGTTCCCATGGGTAAACATCAATGGCAGCGCCACCAATATGCCCTTCTTTTATAAATTTAGCCAGCGCATCCAAATCAACCACTTCTCCCCTTGCGTAGTTTATTAATATGCTGCCTTTTTTAAAATATTTTAAATTGTTTTTGTTGATTAAATTTTTGGTACTCTCCAGCTCGGGTACATGCAGTGTAATAATATCGGCAGTACTTACCAATTCTTTTAAAGATTTTCTGTCTTCTGCATTACCCAATGGTAATTTAGTTTCCACATCATAAAAAATTACTTTCATCCCCAGCCCTTCTGCCAATACACTTAACTGGCTGCCTATATTTCCATACCCAATAATGCCTAAAGTTTTTCCACGCAATTCGTAACTGCCGCTGGCATCTTTATTCCAAATACCTTCGTGGGCAGCTTTATTTTTATCTACAATTTTTCTTATCAGCATTATCGATGCACCAATTACTAATTCTGCCACACTCCTGGTATTGCTGTAAGGTGCATTAAAAACTGCCACCCCTTTTTTAGTAGCTTCTTTTAAATTTACCTGGTTGGTGCCAATGCAAAAGCAGCCAATAGCCTGTAATTTTTCGGCAGCATCTAAAACTTTTTTAGTTATCTGGGTTTTACTTCTAATGCCCAGCAAATGCACATTTTTTACTGCCGCAATTAATTCTTCCTCTGATAAGGCGCCATTTATTTTTTTAACAGTGGCATAACCAGCAGCATTAAAATATTTTACCGCCACATCACTGATATTTTCTAAAAAAAGGATATTAATTTTTTCTTTCGGATAACTTGTTAATTTTTTTTCTGCCATGATATTACTACGTAATTTGTGCAAATATATCTTATCTAAGTCTTAATACTTTTATGATACCAACTTTTTATCGCTTGTGTGGCATTCTTGCTTCACACGGCACACCCCGATTATTTCGGAACTCTTGTATTTTTTCAGCTTTGGTCAACAGACCAGGCTTTAAAATAAAACTCCGGTCGTTTATTTATACCTCAGTAGTAATAATTGCAGCTACCTGCATTATTTCCTGTCAGTCCACTTCAAAAAAAAATGTTTCAACTGCTCAAAATGAGGCCATTACTAATGTAATAGAATTACCAAAACCATTGCCACTTGCAAAAGCAGAATTCGAGCGGCTGAATAAGGCCTGCCAGCATTGGTACGACTCTGCATTATTGCTAAGAGGTTTTAATGGCGGCATTATAGTTGCAAAAAATGGCAATATAGTTTTTGAAAAATATAACGGCACAGGCCATTTACCCGGCAACGATTATATTACAGACAGTACCCCATTACAAATTGCATCGGTAAGCAAAACATTTACAGCCATGGCTGTTTTAAAATTGTGGCAAGATGGTAAATTAAATATTGATGATGAGCTGAGCAAATACCTTACAACATTTAATTACCCCGGCGTTACCATACGCACATTATTAAACCACCGCAGCGGATTGCCCAATTATTTATACTTTATGGAAAAGTTGGGCTGGAACGAAAAACAAACTGCCACCAATGAAGATGTGCTTAATTATTTAACAGAGAAAAAAGCAATCATTGAAAATATTGGCCCACCTAATAAACATTTTTCTTACTGCAATACCAATTACGCATTGCTGGCGCTGTTAATAGAAAAGGTTAGCGGCAAAAAATTTGGCGAATTTTTACAGCAAACATTTTTCACTCCGTTGCAAATGAAAAACAGTTTTGTGTACACCGGTACCGATTCGGTAAAAGTAAATTTAAGTTACGACTGGAGAGGAAGATTAATACCCTTAAATTATTTAGATGCGGTGTATGGCGATAAAAATATTTATACCACACCGCAGGATCTGTTAATTTGGGACAGGGCGCTCAGCAGCAATAAAATATTTACTGCCGAAACTTTACTGCAGGCCTACACGCCTTATAGTAACGAAAAGCCCGGTATAAAAAATTATGGCCTTGGCTGGCGAATGAATATTTACCCCGATGGAAAGAAAATGATTTTTCACAATGGCTGGTGGCATGGCAGCAATGCCACTTTTATAAGATTACTAAAAGAGAACGCCACTATAATTGTAATAGGCAATAAATTTACCCGTAACATTTATCATGCAAAAATTTTATGCAATCTTTTTGGAGATTATTATACCTCCGAAGATGATGAAGAAAATGATAACACCAAACCAACCGACAGTTTAACTGCCTTAAATAATATTAATGTTGTGGCACAACCCAGGCTTTCTAAAAAAGATACTAAACTGCAGCAAATATTTAAAGATAAAAATAAAGTAAAAACGCAGTAACAATTGCAGATTTCGGATTGCTGATTTTAGATTTTTTTAAGTTTTATAACAGATTTAGTGTTTAGAAAGCCCCAAACTTTAACTAAAAATTTCAAATTCCAAATTTATCCATTTGCAGGTTTTTGCACACATTGTTAATAATATTGAAGATTTTTTGCGGTTTTTTGCAATATTTTTCTTTACTTTAGTATTGTAATTATCAAAACTAATGCTAAAAAAAGAAAGACAGGCGTACATTGTACACCAGGTTAATCTACATAATAAAGTACTTTCGGCAAGTTTAAGTACAGAAATAGATGTATCGGAAGATACCATCCGCAGGGATTTACAGGAACTATCCGAAGAAGGCAAATTAATTAAAGTACATGGCGGTGCTTTATCGCATGCGTTTAACGACATCACTTATTCTCCCAAAAAAGTTTATGCCCAGGATAATAAAAAGATAATTGCCGATAAAGCAGTTAAACTTATAAAAAATGGCATGTTTGTTTTAACCGGCGGCGGCACTACAATTATTGAATTAGCCCGTTCTCTCCCTGTTTCTTTATCGGCCACTTTTATTTCGGGCAGCATTCCGGCCATTGTTGAATATATGCATCATCCCAACATTGAAGTAATTGTTATTGGAGATAAACTGTCAAAAAATTCTAAAATAACATTGGGTGCAGATGCACTTACCCGTATAAAAAGTCTTAAGCCCGACCTTTGTTTTCTGGGTATTAACTCTATTGATTTGCAGCATGGCATTACCGATAACGATTGGGATGTGGTACATTTAAAACAGGCTATGATTACGGCATCACAAAAAACCGTTTGCCTTACTATATCCGAAAAAATAAACACCATACAACCCATACATGTTTGCGATTTAGAAAAGATAGATATTTTAATAACAGAATTACCGCACGACCATCCTATGCTGCAGCCTTATAAAGATGCTGGCATTACAGTGCTGTAAGTATTGATTTTTTATATTCCCCAATATCCTCCAAAGAACCTGTTCACCAGTTCTGATTTTTAATTTAAAACTTTATACATACACCAACTAAACTAAAAAATATGAGAAAACTTGCAAACAGAATTATTGCAATGCTGTTTTTCCTTGTTCCATTATTTGCTACTGCACAAATAACGGGTGTTATTATCGGCGATGATGATAATGCTCCTCTTAGAGATGTTACGGTTACAGTAAAAGGAACCAAAACTGCCACCAAAACAAACCAGGCAGGCTTTTACAGTATTGCCGCACAAAAAGGCCAGGTACTTGTATTTACTTTTGTAGATTATGCCCGTCAGGAAATTACAGTAGGCGATGACACAAAAATTAATCTGCGCCTTGTACTTGCCCAAAAGCAATTAGGCGAAGTGGTAGTTACTGCTTACGGTATTACTAAAAGTAAAAGAGAGTTAGGTTATACAGCCCAGGAAGTAAAAGGGGAAGTTATAGCCGAAACACAAAGAGACAATTGGCTTAATGCACTCGCAGGCAGAGTAGCTGGTGCTACCATAACACCCACTGCTGGTTCGCCGGGTGCCTCAACTTCAATAGTATTGCGTGGAGCAGTATCTATTGGCAGCAGTAACTCTCCGCTTTTTGTTGTAGATGGTGTGCCTTACGATAACCAAACTATGAATGGCGAAAACCTTGCTGGCGCAGGAGGTGTTGTTTTTAATAACCGTAATTCTGATTATGGTAACAGGGCAATGGATTTAAACTCGGAAGATATTGAAAGTGTTACCATTCTTAAAGGACCCGAAGCTACAGCGTTGTATGGTTCAGATGGAGCCTCTGGCGCTGTGGTAGTTGTAACTAAAAAAGGAAAATCGGGTAAAGCAAGTATGCGGTACAGCAATGCTTTTCGTGCTGAAAAATTGTATATGTTTCCTGAAATACAAACTACTTATGGCAGAGGTGCAGTTGGTGTAACAGATAACAATGCAACGGTAAATCCTTTTGCAATTGGTTCAATTTATGGTTATTTTGGGCCTAAATATTCGCCCAATACACCCTTATACGATAATGTAAAAAACTTTTTTCAAACCGGTTTTTCGCAAAGGCATGCAGTAGATGTTGATGGCGGTAATGAAATTTCTACATACCGTTTTTCTGGTAGTTATTTTAAACAAAAAGGTGTTGTTCCAAACGATGCTTACGAAAAACTTACTTTCGGAGTAACAGGAACTGCAAAAGTTTCTTCTAAATTAAGTATTACCACTGCTATAAATTATTCAAACTCCACAACAGATAAATCTTCAAGAGGTGCAGGTGGTTATTTATTAAATCTGCTTAATTTTCCCAGCGATATTGACATGAGGGACTACCAAAACGCTAATGGTACAAGAAAATTATACAGAACCACCTCTACAACACTTGGAGCAGAATTTGATAACCCATTATGGGATGTAAATAAAAACAGGGGGCAGGATAAAACCGACCGTTTAAATACCGTACTTACCATAAGTGTAAACCCATATAAATGGTTGAATTTAACAAATATTGCAGGCTTAGATGTGTACAGCCAAACAGGTGATTTTGTTTTTAATCCTAACAGCCGCCTTGCTTTTAGCAGCAATGGAGTATATGCTGTGTATGAACAAAATACAAAAAACTTCAACAATGTTTTTAGAGGAACCATAAAGAAAAAAATGGGTAAATTTTCCAATACTTTAATTGGAGGATTTACAAACTTTGATAACACTACAAAAATTGAGGCACAAAAAGGGGAACGTTTTTTTGAGCAAAATTTTAAATCTTTAAACAATACAGATCCGCTTACACTTTTTGCAAAAACTACTTTAATAAGAAAAAGGATAGTAAGATTTTTTGCTAATTACAATTTATCTTTTGATAATTTATTATATGCGTCTTTGTCAGGTTCAAGAGAAGGTACCAGTACCTTTTTAAGTGATGCGGTGGTAAAAGATCCATTTTATAATTATGGCTCTGCATCATTAAGTTTTATTTTTGGCGACCTTAAAGTGTTTGATAAATACGATTGGTTTAGTTATGGTAAAGCAAGGATAAGTTATGGTACTACAGGTAAAGGACCTGCCAATCCATATATTATTGATCCGCAATTTGGCCAGGCTACCACTACCGGAGGTGGTTATGCTTTTACAGTAACAGGAAGTAATGTAGGCTTAGGGCCTGAGTTTACAAAAACTTTGGAATACGGAGCTGAACTTAAATTTTTAAAAAACAGGTTAGCTGTAGATTTTACTTTTTATAACCTGCAAAGCAGCAATCAAATCATTTCTAACCGGGCAAGCTATGGCACCGGTGCAATTTTGAAATATTTTAACGGTGGATTAGTAGAAAACAAAGGGTTTGAAGCAATAATAACCGCAAATGTTTTAAAGAAGAAAAAACTTAATTGGGATGTAACCATAAACTTCGACAGAAACCGTGGCAAGGTAATAAGTTTACCACAAGGTTTATCTACCTACTACGATGCTGACACATGGGTATTTGGAAATGTAAGAAGCCAAGTTTTTCCAGGATCATCGGTAGGTGCATTGGCAGCAACGCCATTAGGGAGAAATAGTGCCGGCCAATTGTTGATTAATGCTACTTCAGGATTGCCAGCGGTAAATGGTGCAGCTGATTTTGTACCTGTTGGAGACAGGCAATCAAAATATAAAATTGGTTTGATCAATTCCTTTTCTTATCAAAATTTCTCTTTCAGCTTCAACCTCGATTTTAGAAAAGGTGGAGATGTATTTAATGGTAATGAATACTATTTATATGTTAGCGGTTTAAGCAAACGTACATTAGACAGGGAAACTCCTATTGTAATTAATGGTGTACTAAATGATGGATTACAAAATACTACCAACCCAACAAGAAATACAATAACGGTTAACCCCTATTACAGAGCCGATTATTATGGAGCAGGAAATACTACAGAGGCTGATTTTATAGAATCAGTAGATTGGGTTAGATTAAGAGATGCAACTTTAAGTTATACTTTACCAAAATCTTTATTAAAAAGACAAAAAGTAATAAGCAATGCTTCTGTATTTGTAACAGGTACCGATTTATTTATTATTACCAATTACACTGGGGCCGACCCAAGTGTAAATGCAAACACTGCATTTTCCAGGGGCTATGGCGGTTCCGGAATTGATTACGGTTCAGTATCTACACCAAGAGGATTAAATTTTGGTTTTAAAGTTCAATTTTAAAAAATATTAAAAGAATTATTATGAAAAAATATAGTTTTATCACACTTGTACTTACAGCACTGGTGCTATTAATTACAGTTAGTGGTTGTAAAAAATATTTAGATGTAAACAGGGACGAGGATACTCCTCAAAACCCTGATGCATCTTCAGTATTTCCTGCAATGCTTGGGGCAATTCCTCGTGGCTTACAGTTTGATGCCCGCTTTGCCAGTAAATATATACAGAACTGGGGAGCTAATACTACAGCAAATGCAGGCGTTTTCGATTTCATGAGCTATACAGGTGGTAGTGATAATAATGGAGATATATGGAGACAATGTTATTTTGGTTTAGGAAAAAACCTTGATTACATTATTGAAAATGGTACTTCTAAAGGCCAATGGGATTATGTAGGAGCAGCCCAGGTACTTAAGGGTATGATGTTTCAATATGCCACAGATTATCATGGAGAAATTATTTTTAAAGAAGCATTTTTAGAAAACAAAGCATTTTTTAAATATGATGACCAGGAAACAATTTATAAAGGTATAGATTCTATCCTTAGACTTGGTATCAGCAATCTTAGCAGAACAGATAACGAAGTAACAACTGTACGCCTAATAAAAGGTGATTATGTTTATGATGGCAGCAATGCCAAGTGGATAAAATTTGCCTGGGGGCTTATGGCACGTAATGCACACCGCATTACCAATAAACCAAGTTACAATGCCGATTCTGTAATTGCTTTTTGTAACAGATCATTCACTACACCTACGGAAGATTTCTTAATACCATTTGACGCTGCAAAAAATGACGATGCAAATTTTTTAGGAACATTCAGAAATAATTTGGCTTTATACCGTCAGTCAGATTTTGTTGTTCGGCTTTTAGATGGTACAGTACTTGCCGGCGTAACTCCGTCACCTGCTAATGCTTTTACCCGTGATCCCAGAATGAGGCATTTGCTAACCTGTTCGGAAGATACTGCAAATGGCAATGGAGGTTTTAGGGGTGTTGGTCCGGGAACAGGAGATGCATTTGCAGCTTTAACCGGCGTTTACGTCGTAGGTTCTGCCAACTGGTTAAATGCCAGAAAAAGAGTGCCGGCACCATGGGCTGACAGTGTTTATGCTAATCCATCTGCATCAGTATTTAACCCTTTATACAAACACTATTTGTTTGCAGACAGGGTAGTAATGCCTGTTATGACTGCCAGCGAAATACAATTTATAAAAGCAGAAGCTGCCCTTAGAAAAGGAGATGCTGCTACTGCTTTAACTGCTTATAACAGCGGTATAAATTTCCATTTCGATTTTATAAACAGAAGCACCATGCCAAGAGGCAATGTTGTTTTATTTACCGGCAATCCTATAACAGCTAATGAAAGATCTACTTACATGGGCAGTGCAAACGTAAAAACTACAGCTGCATCATTAACACTTACCGATATTATGCTTCAAAAATATATAGCATTATGGGGTTGGGGCTTTTTTGAAACTTTTGTAGATATGAGGCGCTATCACTGGACAGATGTTGACCCTGTAACAAATGTGCAGGTGTATAAAACTTTTGTATTGCCTGTAGTAGCTGCCGAAAATTTTGGTAAACCAGTTTACAGGGTAAGGCCAAGGTTTAACAGCGAATATGTATGGAACAGGGATGAACTTTTACGAATAGGTGCACTTAACGGAGATTACCATACTTATGAATGCTGGTTTAGTAAACCATAATTGTAACCCAAAAAATTAAAAATTTATGAAACATAAAATATCAATTGCTGTTTTTCTTTTGTTTACAATTGCATTGGTAAGCTGCAAGAAAAATACTTATAAAGTAGTAGAACGTACAAGCAATGACGGAGCTGCACAGGTAAAACTTGGCTATTTTTCAGCTTATACTGTTACGCCAAATACTATATTGTACATTAATGATGTGGCGGTAAGTAATACACTTACTGCGCCAATTAGTTTTCCGGGAGGTGGTTTAAATATGGGTGGCCTTAGTAATGGCGACTATTTGTTTGTTACACCCGGTACTGTAAAAATTCAGGGATACAGGCCTGTACCCGGCACTGGAAATATTATGACAAAGTTGTTTGAATTTAGCCAGGCATTTAATGCAAACACTAACTACACTTTTTACATAACCGATACTGCTGCCAACACCTCCGGCTTTAGTATTGAAGATGGTAAAGTAAAACCAGACAGCGGTTTTGCCCGTTTTAAATTTGTAAATGCAATGCCAACCGGTGCTGTAGATTTATACAAGGGTACTAATAATACAACGGCTACTTTGTTTCAGGCTAACATTGCATACAAAGGAGTTTCGGCAAATTTTGATTTACCCGTACCGGTGGTAGATTCTTTTTTTATAAGGCCAGCAGGAGATGCAGCTACTACTGCACCAATGGCAAGAAGGGCTTTTGCATTAACCAACCAGAGAATTTATACCATGCTTGCAAGAGGTTATAAAGGAAGTACACTTGCTACGCTTGCGCCAAATTTATCTGTAATTATAAACCAATAAAAAATTGTTTATGACTAAAAATATTAGAAATATACTATTACCTGTACTGCTTTTGTTGAGTATAGTTTTTGTACGATGTACCGAAAAAGATACTGTAAAACCTCCTGCTGAATTTATAGATGCAAAATTAGCTGCCGATGCAGAACTTAGTCTTTTTAAAGCAGCTATTACACAGGCTAAATTAGAGACATTTACAAAAGGCCCCGGACCATTTACCATTCTTGCCCCAAGTAATGCGGCACTAAATGCGGCAGGTATAACAACAGCGTCATTGCCAACAATAGATTCGCTATCGCTTACTGCTTTTTTGTTGAATCATTTTCAAAATTTAAAGCGTACAAGTTTTGAGTTTCCTGTTGGTCCCAATGCACCAATGGCTTCTATGGCGGGGTTTAATAATTTTTCATCTAAGAATATTGTACTAAATAAAACTTATGTTAATGGAGCCACTGTTACCACTGCAGATATTACCTGTGGCAATGGTGTTATTCATAAAATAGACAAGGCTCTTCTTTTACCAATAATACCAATAAGAACAATTTTGAAAAGCAACCCTAATTTTTCTTTAATGGATTCTGCAATATCAAAAGCAGGACTAAGTACAAATTTTGCACCGGCAGCAAACTCCGCCACAACAATTTTTGCTATTAACAATGCCAGTATGATTGCGGCAGGCTATACCAGTTTTACTGCAATTGGAGCTTTAACTCCTGCACAGGTTACCACACTATCCAATATATTAAAATACCATATTGTGCAGTCACGTAATTTTTCCGTAGCAATGAAGAACGGTACTTTAAAAACATTTTTAGGTACAAACATAACTGTTGCTGTAGGCACTGCTGTTACTGTAAAAGGCATTTCCAATACTACCGCTTTAACGCTTGTAACTCCTGATGTTTATGCAAGCAATGGAATTATTCATGAAATTAGCGGCATGTTAATGCCCTAACAAATATTTCTTAATAAAAAAAGCGTTGCATTTTGTAACGCTTTTTTTATTTTATATTTGATAAACCTTTATTGAAAATGACAAAATATATCCTCTGTTTCTTATTGATACTTTCTCAATATTTTTCTCAATCTCAAACTGTACCGGAAAAAATTGTTGCTGCACTGGATTCATTTTCTTTTATACAACCTCAGGAAAAAGTGTATGTGCAAACTGACAGGAATACTTATTTAGCCGGAGAACCTATCTGGTTTAAAGCCCATGCTACTCTAAATGAAAAACCAACGGTGTTAAGTAAAATTTTATACATAGAATTGGTTGGCGAAGATGGGAAATTAGCAGATAAAAAAATGCTTAAATTAGTTAATGGCAATACTCATGGCGGTATTGATACTAAGCCCTCCTACCCAAGTGGCAATTATTTGTTAAGGGGATATACTTTATGGATGCTGAATTTTCCGGAATTTATTTTTGAAAAAAAAATATCCATTATCAATTCTGATAATGCCAAAAGCCAGGCAAAAAAAAATGCAGCTAAAGAAGATATATCAATAGCATTTTATCCTGAAGGTGGTAATCTCATCAGTGGTATTAAAAGCACCGTTGCATTTAAAGCAGCAGATCAATTTAATAATCCTGTAACAATAAAAGGAAATATTGTAAATAACAAAAATGAAAAAGTAGTACCAATTGAAACCATGCATAATGGTATGGGTAAGTTTGAATTTACTCCCAAAGAAGGAGAAATTTACAAAGCCGAAATAACTGCATCTAATGGAAAACAAAAAACTGTTTTACTGCCTGCAGTAAATCCGGAAGGTGTGGTGCTTACAGTTGATAATTCCAGTTTAAGTAAAACTTTTGTATTGGTATCAAAAAGTGAAAAGAACAGTAACTTATATAACAATCTTATACTGGTAGCACAAATAAATTACCAGGTAGCTTACATGGGTAAATTAAATATTGATGAAGGACTTGATGCAGCTGCTATTAATAAGAAAAACTTACCACCAGGTATTATGCAAATAACCGTTCTTTCGGAAGATGGTAAACCACTTGCAGAAAGAATTGTTTTTGTTGCCAATAATGACAGCAATAAAAATGTAATTAATAACTTAACCGTTAATGCTCAAAGACGGCAGAAGAATAGTATTTCAATAGATGTAGCACAATACAAAAATATAAATGCCGCTGTTGCAATAACCAATGCAACTGCCGGCAACAGTATTGCAACTGAAAATATTCTTTCTTCTTTTTTATTATCATCCGATATAAAAGGAAAAATACACAACCCCGTACAATATTTTAGTGACAAAGCGCCAGCTACACTTAATAATTTGGATTTAGTAATGCTTACCAACGGATGGCGCAGGTTTAAGCTGGAAGATATAATGGCAAATAAATTTCCAATGCTTAATTACCCGGTTGAAACCGGCATGACTATAAGCGGCAAAGTGCTGGAAAGTAATGGAAAATCTGTTTTAAAAGCAGGCAAAATAAATTTAATTATTAATGGAGAAGATTCAACCAAAATAATTTCTCAGGCTAATACTAACAGCGCTTCGGTATTTGTGATAGATAATATTGATTATAAAAAAGAAGCCACCGTTTTTTATCAGGGAGCCAATTTAAATAATAAAGAAGCTATTGTTGCTGTAAAATTTGCCCCGGCATTTTTTGATACACTTAAAATGCCTGCAGCAGGCATCAATGATATTTTCTTTTCTAACGAAGCTGTTAGTGCATCAGATTATTACAACCAGATTATTTTAAAAAAACAACAGCAGGACAGCAACAAAGTAAAAACATTAGGTGAGGTTGTTGTAAAAGCAAAAAAAACTTCAGTAGTCGATTCTTTAAATATGCAATATGCCAGTGATATTTTTTATGAAAGCGATCAAACTATACCAGTAGATACCGAAGTAAACAATGGAGATATCTGGCAATTTTTAAGAAGAATGGTACCCGGCATAAGTGTAATAAGAGCTGATACCGGCACACAGGTAAATTTTACCCGCTATCAGGGCATGGATTATTTTTCTGAAAATGCCGGAGGTGGCGTGCAATTTTTTTTAAACGAAATTCCAGTGACTGCAGATGTTGTAGAATCGCTTTATGCAGAAGATATTGGCCTGGTAAAAGTTTATAAAGGAAATTCAGCAATAACATTAGGTGCATCCAGGGGTGCAATTGCATTATACACAGTAAAAGGGAAATCTACGAGGGACTGGCGAAAAAAAGGGTTTGATTTTTTTAAAAAACTAGGGTACTCTTCGTCAAGAGAATTTAACCCTATTGACTATGCAGTAATAAAACCAGAGAGCGAATTTTCAGACCTTCGTACAACAATTTACTGGAACCCCTCCATCAGCATTAAGGATGGTAAAGCCACCATCGAATTTTATAACGATGATGTATGCAAAAAATTTAAAGTAGTAATAGAAGGCATTGATGCTAACGGTAAATTATTGTATGCAGAAAAAGAGATAGAGTAAACTATATGTCTTGTAGTTATCTTATTGCCTTCTCTCCTTTTTTTAAACCATTGTACGCTATTAACGAAAGCGGCAGCCCAATCATAAAAACAAGAATACCTATTGCCTTAAGGGCTTTAGAAAATTTAATGTCGCTTAAAGGAGTATGCGGCACATTACTTAAAGGAACAACAATTAAAGTAGTTACCAGCCACATAAACAATCCGTAAACAACGGCAGTAACTATGCGGCTTTTAGATAACAAACTTGTTTTGCTATACAACCAAAAGAAAAAGAAGGTAAATGAAAAAGCTATGATATAATGAAAAAGTAAGCCCAGCAATGCAATACCTGTACCACCTGCAAAAGCATCTTTACCAATAATACCACTGGCAATATAATTAAGTACAACAACCGGATTTTTATCAGTAGCAATATAAAAATCTGTACATGCAGCAATTATATCTAATGTACCAACAAGTAAGCCACTTAATAAAATTATTTTAAGAGGTATTTTTTTAATCGTATCCATAAAAAAAATTATGCGGTTAAAATATTTTATCCAAAAAATAAATACGCCAAAATAATGGCTGTTATTATTCCAACTAAATCGGCCAATAACATGGCGCCAATGGAGTAACGGGTATTTTTTATATTTACACTACCAAAGTAAACTGCTACCACATAAAAAGTAGTATCTGATGCCCCCTGAAAAATTCCGGACAATTTACTTGCAAAAGAATCGGGACCAAAAGTTGTCATGGTACTCACCATCATCCCCCTTGCTGCTCCGCCACTTAAGGGCCTGATTAATGCCGTAGGCAACGCATCTACAAAACGGGTATCTGAACCAAACATTGCAAAAAATTGTTTCATTCCGTTTATTGCAGCATCAAAAGTACCACTGGTGCGTAACATACTAACGGCTACAAGTATACCCAATAAGTATGGTATAATTCTGATGGCGGTATCAAATCCACTTTTTGCTCCATCAACAAAAACAGAAAACAGATCAATCTTTTTATAAAGGCCTCCTAAAATAATCAGGAGAAAAACCAGTAATATCAAACCATTACTTAATTGTCCTGAAAAAAGTTGTATGCCCACAGAATTTAACCTGGTAACATATAAAACCAATAAAACAATAAATGCAGAAATACTAAATACCCAAAGCAAAATAACAGGTTGAAATAAATTAATTTTTTGTTTTATTGAAACAATGATCATTGCTGTCATGGTACCTACAAAAGTTACTATCATGCAGGGTATAAAAACATCAGTAGGGTCAGATGCATTTTGTGCAGCCCGTACTGCAATTACACTAACCGGTATTAAATTTAAACCTGCGGCATGTAAACATAAAAACATGATCTGCGAATTGGAAGCCACATCTTTATTGGTATTTAATTCCTGCAGGCTATCCATTGCTTTTAATCCAAAAGGTGTGGCTGCATTATCCAGCCCAAGAAGGTTAGCAGAAAAATTCAATATCATATGGCCCATAGAAGGGTGTCCTTTTGGAATTTCGGGAAAAAGTTTTGAAAAGAATGGCCCTACAATACGTGATAATAACCGGATACCGCCAGCTTTTTCAGCAATATTCATAAACCCGATAAACAATGCTAAAATGCCTATCAATTTTAAACAAATCTCTACAGCTACCCAGCAAGTTTCAATAATACCATCAACTGCTTTTTGCCTTCTCCCTAAAATATAATCGTACGATACGGCTCTTACTGAAGAAAAACTTTTTTGCAGTTTTACTACGGTATCAGCCTGCACATTTTCTGCTACTACATATTTTGTATCCTTGTCAATGGCAGTTTGCACCACATACCCATAACTTTTCATCTCCTTTGCTAATCCGGCAACCTTTGCGCTATCTCCCAGGGCAACAAATTTAAATTCATCTTTACTGGTACCTGTAACCATACGGCCAAAAATATCATCCCTGCTGTTGTTGAAAAAAAAGTGATAGCCTGCAACAAAAATTGCAATTATTATAAAAGCACTCCATATTCTGCTTAAAGCCATAGGTTGATTTTAGATTTATGATTTTGTGGATTGCTTGCTGTCAATCAGCTATGAAAATAGTATTTTATTACCAATTAAATATCTAAAGCTAAACCTTACCTTTGCGTCCGATTTTATAAAGGTTACAATTGCAATATTAAGTAACACATTAATAAAATCGGCAATCGCAAATCTAAAATCATAAATCGAACATGGCATTACAGGCAGGCATCGTGGGTTTACCCAATGTAGGAAAATCTACTTTATTCAACGCAGTTAGCAACAGCGCCAAAGCGCAGGCAAGCAATTACCGCTTTTGTACTATTGAACCCAATACCGGTTTGGTAAATGTGCCAGATCCACGTTTAGATAAACTGGCGGAGCTGGTAGTACCCGACAGGATTGTGCCCACACAAATTGAAATTGTAGATATTGCCGGCCTTGTACGTGGCGCCAGCAAAGGCGAAGGATTGGGCAATAAATTTTTAGCCAACATTCGTGAAGTGGATGCTATCATTCATGTAATTCGTTGTTTTGAAGATGAAAATATTTTACGTGACGAAGGACCGATTAATCCTGTAAGCGATAAAGAAATTATTGAAACCGAATTGCAGTTGAAAGATTTGGAAAGTGTAGAAAAGAAAATGCAGCGTACAGAAAAATTAGCCAAGACAGATGCAAAGATGAAAGCCGAACTGGACATTTTAATTAAATGTAAAGCACACCTGGACAGCGGAAAAAATATTATTACTCTTGGTTTAAGTAAAGAAGATAAAGTGGCTATTGCCGATTTATTTTTATTAACTGATAAACACATTTTATATGTAGCTAATGTTGATGAGGCCAGCATGCATACCGGTAATAAATTTTCTGCTGCATTAATTGAAGCGGTAAAAAATGAAGGCAACGAAGTTATTATAATGACCAATGCCATAGAAGCACAAATTGCAGAGTTTGAAAATGCAGACGATAAAGCCATGTTTATGGAAGAATATAAAATGGTGGAGCCTGCGCTGGACCGCTTAATTCATTCTACTTATAAATTATTAAACCTCTCTACTTATTTTACAGCAGGTGTGCAGGAAGTAAGGGCATGGACGATACATCATGGCTGGAAAGCGCCACAGGCCGCCAGTGTAATACATACTGATTTTGAAAAAGGATTTATTAAAGCTGAAGTAATTGCTTACGATGATTTTATTAATTACAAAAGCGAAGCTGCCTGCCGTGAGAACGGAAAGTTAAGGATTGAAGGCAAAGAATACATCGTTAAAGATGGTGATGTAATGCATTTCAGGTTTAATGTGTAGTGATTAAATACCAGAACGTGTTTATTAAAAAATATTTAAGATTCGCTTTTTGTCAATGTTTCGACAAGCTCAACATGACAAAAAGCTGTCTGTCTGAGCTTGTCGAAGACGGCTTCTAAAAGAGCTTTTATTTTTCAAATACTTCGTAGCCCCAGGGTTGCATTTCAAAAGATTTTACTGCAGTAAAATCTTTTTCTTCTTTATTAAATACATTTTTATACTTTCCTGCAAGATTTGTATCGTTAGTATTGAAGCTGATTTTTTCTTTGCTAAAATTTATCAGCACCAGCACTTCGCTGTTGCCATTTTTTCTTATAAAAGCTAAAATATTTTTATCGGCAGTTGTGCTGAGCAAATGCGTAGTTACTGCAGCATCACCTGCTCTTAAAGCTGCATTATTTTTTTTGAGCGATAACAGCGTTTTATAAAAATCATGCAACTCGTATTTGCCATTCCATTCAATAGGATCTTTGTCAAAAAACTTTAAACGTTTCATGTTAGGCAATTCCTGTCCGCTGTAAATCATTGGCATGCCATTCCAGGTAAAACTAAATACCGCCAGGGCTTTGGCCATATCGCCATACTTTTCATATTCAGATCCGTTCCAGCTGTTCTCATCGTGGTTGGTGGTAAACCAAAGTGGAATACCAGTTGCGCCACAAACAGTATTGTATTGCTGCAAAACAGAATCCAAAATATTTTTATCCTGATTTTTTTTATAAAAATCTTCTGTCTTATGCATCCATGCCCAGGTATAGCAGGCATCAAATGCTTTAAAATAATCGGCATGTTCTACAGGGTCGCTTTCGGCTAACCAGAAAAGTGTTTTTGTTTTTTCCAATGCCGTTCTTGCTTCCAGCCAAAAATCAAGCTCTACCCAAAAAGCCAAATCACATCTGTAGCCGTCAATATCACATTCGGTGATCCAATACTTCATAGCATCAATCATAGCTTTGCGCAAATCAGGATTTTTAAAATCCAGTTCAATAATATCATCCATACCACTGGCAATTTTAAAATCGTTGGTGGCAATGTCTTTTTCAAAATATTCCGGATGCGTTTTTGTCCACACATGATCCCAACCGGTATGGTTAGCCACCCAATCAATAATTACTTTAAAACCCATGGCGTGAGCTTCCTTTACTAAATTTTTAAAATCCTGTAAATTGCCAAATTCGGGATTAATCGCAGTGTAATCGCTGCAGGCATAATAACTGCCCATCGTTCCTTTCATCTTTTTTTGTGCAATTGGGGTTATGGGCATAAACCACAAAGTCTCCACCCCCATTTCTTTTAACCTTGGTAATTCTTTTGCAAAAGCGTTAAAGGTTCCTTCTTTAGTGTATTGGCGAACATTTACTTCGTAAACATTGGTGTTGTTTATCCAGCCAGCTTTTTTATATTCGGTAGTTGTCATTGTATTTTTTTCTTTGTTTGAATTTGTATTTACCTGATTATTACATGCTGCAATTATTAAAAGCGCAATAAATACCGGAATTATCTTTTTCATTGTGCAGGCAAATTTATTTTATCAAATGTAAGAAGGGAATTTCGAATAATTACAAATGCCCGAAAACAGTTGCAACATTGTACCTTTGCAACTGTTATTTTTTAACATGAAACAATTTAATGTTCCCATCATTTATCGCAGCCCATTAATTGCTGCCATAAAAAATAAGCGCAAGCAGCAGGATAAAATGAAAAAAGATTTTACCCCTGCCCTGCTTGATTTTGGTGGGGTGCAAATTTATCTTGCCCGCCATTTTGGTTTTTGTTATGGTGTAGAAAATGCCATTGATATTGCTTTCAGGACCATTGAAGAAAACCCAGGCAAGCGTATTTTTTTATTAAGCGAAATGATCCACAATCCGCAGGTAAATGCAGATTTATTACAAAGAGGGGCACAATTTTTACAGGATACTTACGGCAAACAAATAATTCCGTACGAATCACTTACCAAAGATGATGTGGTAATTATTCCTGCATTTGGCACAACACTAGCTATTGAAGAAAAATTAAATGCTATTGGTATTCCCACAAAAAAATATAATACCACCTGCCCCTTTGTAGAAAAAGTTTGGAACCGCAGCGAACAGATCGCTAAAAAAAATTACACTGTTGTAGTGCATGGTAAACCTACGCATGAAGAAACAAGGGCCACTTTTTCTCATGCTGCACATCATACCCCAACAGTAGTAGTAAACAATATGCTGGAAGCAATTGTATTAAGTGAATATATTACCGGCGAAAAAGAAGCAGATAATTTTTATACCGAATTTGAAGGAAGATATTCTAAAGGGTTTGATGCTGCAAAAGATCTGCAACGTATTGGTGTGGTTAACCAAACCACCATGCTGGCCAGCGATACACAAGCCATATCAGATTTTTTAAAAGAAGTAATGATTAAAAAATATGGTTTAACTCCTGAAAGCACTGAAGAACGTTTTGCAGATACCAGGGATACTTTATGTTATGCTACCAACGATAATCAGAGTGCGGTGTATGGCTTGTTAGAAACGCCTGCAGACTTAGCGATTGTAGTGGGTGGCTACAACAGCAGTAATACTTCTCACTTAGTAGAACTTTGCGAAGAAAAATTGCCCACTTATTTTATCAGCAGTGAAGAAAAAATAATTTCATCTGCTGCAATACAGCATTTTAATTTTCATACCAAAGAAGAATTAACCACCAATAATTTTTTACCCAAAAAAGAACCCGTAAAAATATTAATTACAAGTGGTGCCAGCTGCCCCGATGCAATGGTAGAAGCCGTGATTGAAAAGTTGGTTTCTTTTTTTAAAGTAAATATTTCTGTTGAGGACTTAACGCTTTCCTTCCATGACGCCGGGTAATATTTTCAGATATGCTGCCTGGTTAATTGTAAAGCAATATCTAACTGTTCAAACTCCGTTAGATTAGTATTATCAATTTCAACAGCATCAGCTGCTTTGCGTAACGGGCTTACTTCCCGGTGAGAGTCAATATAATCTCTAGTTTCAAGATTATTTTTTACTTCTTCGATAGTAGTGTTGGGATTTTTTTCGAACATTTCCCTGAACCTTCTTTCTACCCTAACAGCAATATCGGCAGTCATAAATATTTTTAATTCTGCATACGGAAAAACGGTTGTGCCAATATCTCTGCCATCCATTACCACAGCTTTTTTCTCTCCCATTTTCTGCTGTTGTGCAACAGCGTAAGTCCTTACTTCTTTTATTGCAGCCACATCACTTACTTTTTCGGCAATTACCAAATCCCTTATTACATACTCCACGTTTTCTCCATTTAAAATAATTTCGCTCTGCTGCGATTTTTCGTTGAACTCAAATTCAATACTAATATTTTTTAATGCTTCTGCTACCTCTTTCGTGTCCGTCCAGTCGATATGGTTTCTTAAAAAATATAATGTAATTGCCCGGTACATGGCACCGCTGTCGATATAAACATAGCCTAATACTTTTGCCAATTGTTTTGCCAATGTACTTTTGCCGCAGGATGACCAGCCATCTATTGTAACAATAATTTTTTTGTTTGCCATAATACTGCAAAAATGCTTTAAAAATCTGCCAATTCAAAATTCCGTGTATAAAAAAAGCCATCGTTTTACAGATGGCTTAAAATTATTATTATTAAAAATTATGCTTCGGATTGCTTTTCCTTTTTTATTTCTTCTTCTTTTAAAGTAAACTTTATTTTTTCAGTTTCTTTATCCAAAGTTGCAATTAAAGTATCGCCGCTTTTTACATGCATATTTAATATTTCTTCTGCTAAAGGATCTTCTAAATATTTTTGTATAGCCCTGTGCAAAGGCCTGGCTCCAAACTGTGCATCATAACCTTTATCAGCAATAAACTCTTTTGCTTCCGTGGATAATTCCATAGAAAACCCGAGATTGGTCAAGCGTTTCATTACACCTTTCATCAAAATATCAATGATCTCAAAAATATTTTCTTTGGTTAATGAATTAAACACCACCACATCATCAATCCTGTTTAAAAATTCAGGACTGAAAGTACGCTTCAAAGCTTTTTCAATTACCGCTTTATTATTTTCATCTGCATTGTCCATACGGGTTGCTGTTGCAAAACCAACACCATCACCAAAATCTTTTAACTGCCTTGCACCAATATTAGATGTCATTACAATCAGCGTATTTTTAAAATCAACTTTACGTCCCATGCCGTCAGTTAACTGACCATCATCCAGAACCTGCAATAAAATATTATAAATATCCGGATGTGCTTTTTCAATTTCATCTAAAAGAATAACACAATAGGGTTTACGCCTTACCCTTTCTGTTAGTTGCCCGCCTTCTTCATAACCAACATAACCCGGAGGTGCACCAATTAAACGGCTTACCGTAAATTTTTCCATGTACTCACTCATGTCAATCCTAATTAAAGAATCTTCGCTGTCGAACATATGTTTTGCCAAAGCCCTGGCCAATTCCGTTTTACCTACACCGGTAGGGCCAAGAAAAATAAATGTACCAATTGGCTTTTTAGGATCTTTTAAACCCACCCTGTTGCGCTGTATTGCTTTTACAACTTTTGAAATAGCATCCTGCTGAC
>NZ_JANMUN010000207.1:0-3974 GCF_031391665.1 Ferruginibacter sp. | reverse complement strand
ATGTGATACAAACCTGTACTTTTTCCATTATGCAATTCTTTTGCTTCGGCGGTTAATACATCATCCACATGCACCGGTTTTATAAAATTAATGGAAGTATCTAAAGCAACTGATAACACATTGCGATTATTACAGGCAAATGCAAAAGCACTGTCTGCTAAAGAAAATGCAATACCGCCATGTACGATGCCAAAGCCATTGATCATTTCTTTTCGTACGGTCATTTTTATTTTGCTGTACCCTTCTTTTATTTGCAACACTTCAATACCCAGCCACTGGCTGAACAGATCATGCTGCATCATGTGCGTTACTACTTCGTTTGCTGTTGGCATATATTTGTTTTAATACTGTTAAAGGTATAAACAAATTTAGATTGCTGTATTTAGGTTGTACCTTTATTATTACATGAAGATTTCGATACAATATTTCTGTTTTCTTTTTGCGGCAATATTTTTCTGCGGTAATATTTTTGCGCAGGAAAAACTTACGCCAAAACAATTCAATAAAAAATTACAATCCACAACCAACGCATTTTTGTTAGATGTACGTACGCCAAAAGAAGTAAACCGAAGTTATATTAAGCATGCTGTTTTTATGGACATACATGATTCTCTTTTTGAAAAAAGATTAAGTACCATTGATAAAAAAATGCCGGTGTTTGTGTATTGCGCCATTGGCGTACGCAGCCACGATGCAGCAGTGATGCTGAATAAATTAGGCTTTAGCGAAGTGTATGATTTAAAAGGCGGTATTATTAACTGGAAGCTGGATGGCCTGCCCGTAATAAAAGGAAAAGATTTTGACAGCCGCAAAGGAATGGGCAAAGAAGAATTTATTGCAAGTATAAAAGATAAGCCTTTAGTTTTTATAGATTTTTATGCACCATGGTGTGCACCCTGCCAAATAATGGTACCGGCATTAGACAGTATGGTTACGCAAATGAAAGATACGGCACATATTATAAAAATTAATGCCGATGAAAATTTGGTGTTGATGAAAGCATTGCATTTTAATTCCCTGCCGTATATTATGATTTATAAAAAAGGCGTAAGTGTTTTCAGGCAAGAAGGCTTTATGAGCAGGGGCGATATGGAAGCAGCGATAAGAAAATATTATAAATGATACAATCTCTTATTCTCCTTTAAATATTGGAATACGTTTTTCTAAAAAAGAATTAATGCCTTCGTTATAATCAAACGTAGCTGCTGCTTTTTGCTGGTATTCGTCTTCTAACAACAATTGTTCTTCCCAGGAATTAGTGAACGAATTATTCAATGCATGTTTAGTAAATGCTAATCCTTTGGTAGGCATTTGAGAAAGTGTTGCTGCAATTTTTTTACTTTCAACTTCAAAATTTTCATCAGCAAAAACTTTGTATATCATTCCCATTTTTTCTGCATCAGTGGCGTTTACTTTATCACCCGTCATCATTAAGGCACTTGCTTTTTGCCAGCCAATTAAACGTGGTAAAGTAAAAGTGCCGCCGCTGTCGGGTATCAATCCAATTTTACTAAATGCCTGGATAAAAGAAGCTGCAGCAGTCGCAACGACTACATCGCAACACAATGCAATATTTGCACCTGCACCTGCTGCAACGCCATTAACTGCACAAACTACCGGCTTGGGTAAATTTCTTATTTTTTTTACAATCGGGTTATAATGTTCGCTGAGTATTTGTGCTATTTCAATTTTATTTTCACCAACTAATTCACTAATATCCTGCCCGGCACTAAATGCTTTACCTGCGCCGGTAATATATACACAACGTACATCGGGTACACTGGCACATTCATCTAAATGCGCCTGCATGCGTAAAGCCATTTCTCTGTTAAACGCATTAAATTTTTCGGGGCGGTTTAAAATAATATACCCAACATTGTTTTTTATTTCGAATAAAATGGAAGACATAAAATTTATTTATTAAGAAAAGAATTACACTTCAAAGCTTTTTACTTCTGTATGGTGTAAAAGAAAATTATTTACTGCATCGTAATTTCTGTCGGGAGAACTGATACGGTACAAATAAACGGCATCATTATCTTCCTTAACTATTTTCATGCAGCGGAAAGTAGTGCGGTTGGTTAAAAAGAAAGATTCAAATTCTGTCCTGAAATTTTTACCCAATGCAACGGTTTTAATTCTGTAATCTTTTACCCGATGTAAATTATTAATAAATCTTTGTACAGGTTCTAAAACAAATAAAGTAATTACTACCATTACTGATACCACAATGGCTATAGGATAATTATGATAACCAATTGCCATACCCAATGCAGCAGTTACCCAAATTAATGCGGCAGTGGTTAACCCATTTACCGAAATACCTTCTTTAAAAATTACACCAGCACCAATAAAACCAATACCGGTTACAATATTACTGGCAATCCTGTCGGTACTGTCACTTTCTTTGGAAAGAATAGTATAAAGGCAGGAGCCCACACAAATCAAAATCATTGTTCTAAATCCGGCGGGCTTACTGCGGAACTCTCTCTCTAAGCCAATGATAGCACCAATAATAAATGCTGCCGATACCTGGGCAGCTTCTTCAAAATAAATAGATAAATCCATACTTTAAATGTAAGTAATTAACATTAAAATTCATAAAAGCATTAATGACATTTAAAATAATCAAAAGGTTCTTTACAATCATTACATTGATACAAAGCTTTGCAGGCAGTACTTCCAAACTGGCTTATTAATTTTGTGTTGGTTGATTTGCATTGAGGGCATTCAATTACAAGGTCTCCCGTATCGTCTGACCTTGTGTAAGGAGGTGCAATACCGTAGGCTTTTAATTTTTGTTTTCCGGCTTCACTCATCCAGTCGGTTGTCCATGCAGGCGAAAGTACTGAAGTAACTTTTATTTTTTTATAACCATTTTCAAGCAGCCTCATTTTTATATCCATTGTAATCATATCCATTGCCGGGCAGCCGGTGTATGTTGGAGTGATTACGATTTCAATGCCCCCATCCCCTTGCACAGCATCCTGGGTAGAAGGGGAGTTATCGATTTTTACATCTCTTACAATTCCTAAATCTAAAATGCTAAGTACAGGTACTTCGGGATCGCAAACTGTTTCAAGTATTTGCCAGATATTTTGCTCTGCTATTTTTTTATCAACTACCATGTAGAATTTGGATAAGCTCTTTGCATGTATTGCAACTCTGTTAAAATATAACCTAAATGCTCAGTGTGAACACCTTCTTTTCCCCCTGTTTGCATAAAAACATTTTCAGGCAAAGGCAATGTGGCTTCATCAAAAATAATTTTTACTTTTTGCAGCCATTCGTCTTTTAATACTGTAACATCAATTTCTTTTTCATACTCACCCGGTACAAACATTTCACCTGTATATTTCCATAATTCCTCAATAGCTTTCAGCATTCTTGTTTTACTTTCTGCAGTACCATCGCCTAAGCGTATTACCCATTCGCTGCTCCAGCGTACATGATACTTTATTTCTTTTAAGGCTTTTGCAGTAATGGCTGCCAGTTGTTCGTCTTTGCTATGCTCCAGTTTTTCAAATAATAAATATTGAAACTGGCTGAATAAATATTGCCGTAAAATGGTTTGTCCCCAATCGCCATTGGGTTGCTCCACCAATAATAAATTCTTAAATTCTCTTTCTTTTCTTAAGTATGCAAGAGAATCTTCCGTTGCGTCTCCACCAATTAAATTAGCCGCATATTGATAAAAATTTCTTGATTGCCCAATAAGGTCCAACGAAATATTGGTGATAGCAATATCCTGTTCTAATATTGGCCCATGACCACACCACTCTGCATTTCTTTGTGCAAGAATTAAAGTGGTATCCGCAAGGGATAGTATGTAATCAATTAATTTATTCTCCATAACAGTCCCCCTTTAGGGGATAGGGGTTTACATGTGATTTACTTCCTCAGGCAAATTATAAAAAGTTGGGTGCCGGTACACTTTATCAATCGCAGGTTCATACAATTCTCCCGATTGCTCA
>NZ_JANMUN010000168.1:0-2417 GCF_031391665.1 Ferruginibacter sp. | reverse complement strand
AGCAGCAATACCGCCTTCCATTAAACTGATAAGACGTTTCTCATAACCCCGCCGCTGAATAAGAAAATTGCTCAGATAAGGTTCTTTTAAATGCTTCCACTCATGATTCGCAACATATACTTCATCAAAATGATCAAGCATCATTTGGATGTGAAAGCGGATGATATGCTCAAGCCTGGTTGCATGATTATCAGTATTATTTTCTGAACCATTCAGGTATAAAGTAAAAGCATTGGCAACCTTAAAACAAATACTCTGCAGCAACTCACTTTTACTGCCAATATGGTTATACAGGCTGGGCGCTTCCACACCCACCGCTTCTGCCAATTCCCTCATAGAAGCAGATGAAAACCCCTTGCTTTTAAACAAAGCCGCGGCTTTTTGTGTAATTACATCCTTTTTGCTGGCATTCTTGCCCGGCTTTATCCTGGCCATGTATCATTTTTTACAAAACTAATGCTTATTAGTTTTTTTAGTATGCTTTTGTGAGCGAATGATGTTATTTATAAATGATAGATGGAGGGTTTTTAATGATGTTTACCAATCCCAATTACCATCTAAACAAAGCCTACATTGCTATATAAAGCAACCTAAAGCTTAAAAAAAACAGAAAATTCGAAAATAAATTGTGTGAATATTAAAAATATAGTAATTTTACCACCTGCTTAGTTATCTGTATTCTCCAATACTATATAAAATCCGGTTTGAAATATCGTTAAGGGGTGTTTTCAATTAAATTATTTAGACAAGCTAATTATATGCATTTGCTATAAATTTTTTCTTGTGGTTTCAGAGGTAAGCAAGGCCGGAGATTTTTATCTCTGGCCGTCTTTTTTATGGGAGGTTTCCAAAAAATTAATGCAGAGCCATGTTTAAAAAATCAATCAAGGGCTTCATGCTGTTGAATGTTTTTGCAACCCCGGTTACAAAATTCTTATTTTGCAAATCACTATCAGCAAAAGGTTTGCTTACAATAAAACTCTTCATCTTAAGAAATTCAATGGCAGGATTATTTTCATCATAACCCTTAGGTGGCCTTACCAGGCTTTCGTTACTTCTTAGGCCTTCAGTAAAAGTCTTTTTAAAATTTTTGTTTTCAATTATCCTTTTCCAATCAGCAAAATTATAGTCTATTTCCTGGCGAATGCCTGCCAGTACAGATGGCTCCGGCACCCAAATACCACCTGCGGCAAAGCTTTTGCCCGGTTCTATATGCAGGTAATAACCACCACCCAGGCCGTTTTTACCAGCCTGGTTAAAATAACAGGCCATATTGCTTTTGTAGGGAGCCTTATTCTTACTAAACCTGACATCACGGTTAATCCTGAAAACACACTGCTTGGTAACGAGCTGCCCAATTGGCTCATCAAATTTTGCTATAGCCGGTATTAATTTTTCAACAAGTGCATAAAAATCTGCTTTGGCAATTTCATATTGCGGCCTGTGTGCATCAAACCAGGGTTTATTGTTGTTTTTAGTTAGATCTTTTAGAAATTTTAATGTTGTTGTTTCAAGCATATTTATGGTGGGTTTAATAACGAAACTAATAAAATAAAAAAAGGAATCTGCATGCTAACAGATTCCTTTGGCTAAAGTTCAGTTTTTTCTCAATTACCTGATACGTCCCCAGTTTTCACCGCTTTTGATGCGGTATAAAGTCATTTCGCTTACTTTATATTTTGCAGCCAGTAGCTTGTAGGTTAATTTTCTTTTTGGATTTTTTATAATGTCTTTTATCGCTTTAACCTGTGTGGCATTCAGTTTCAGGCCCACAGTACGGTTTGCCTGGCGCTTTTTATATGCAATTTTTTCAGGACTGTTTTGCTGGTGAGAGCTAACAAGGTCCAAAGTTGCCCATTTCAGGTGTTTGTAAAGATTGTCCTTCTTTTTATGATTTACATGAATTACATATTTATGCTTTGGAGAAGGTTTTTTGCAAAAAAATTTTGCAACTTCGCGGTGAATGTAAATGGTGCCATTGCTGTTCTCCACATGCAGGTTAAGTGTTTTGTAGCCCGATGTGAGCGACCCGTTTAATAATTTACCATCTTTTAAAACATCTTCGGTGTAACTGGCGGCCCTGCCATGTGATGAAACGGCGTATTTTTTTCGAAGCTGTTTATGGCCGGTAAATAAAATTTGTTTCCAAACTTCGCCAGGATTTTTTTTAATCATAATCGTGAGATTTAATTAATTTAACCAACACAGGATATTACCTTGTGTTTAGGCGGTTGGAGAGGTTGCTAACAAATATAATATAATTATTTACTAATAGGTAGCATTTTTATAAATTCTTCTTCACTTATTACGTGAATGGCAGGTATCTTTTTTGCTTTTTCCAGTTTGCTGCCGGCACTTTCGCCTGCAACCAGGTAATTTAATTTGCTGCTTACGGCACCCAGTATCTTTCCTCCGTT
>NZ_JANMUN010000161.1:0-2194 GCF_031391665.1 Ferruginibacter sp. | reverse complement strand
TCTGCTTTAGCAAATGCTGCAAGTTTATAATATTATTCATTAGCTCATTATCCATTAATAAAGTACCACTTCTTCTTTCTCCCACTCTACTTTTACTTTTTGAGAAATTAATGTATCAATTGATTTGCCACAATAATCAGGCTGAATGGGCAGCTCCCTGTTAAATCGTCTGTCAACCAGTACACAAAGTTCTACTTTTTGTGGTCTTCCAAAATCCTGCAGGGCATCTAATGCAGCACGGATGGTACGGCCAGTATACAGCACATCATCAATTAAAATAACTATTTTACCTTCTATCGAAAAGGGTATTTCAGTTTTATTAGCCACATGTAATTCTTCTCGTATATCATCACGGTAAAACGTAATATCTAAAACCCCGTATTGCAGTTTTTCCTGCGGAGATAATTTTTTTACTGCCTCCACTATTCTTTCGCTAACTTTTACACCCCGGGGTTGAAGGCCAATAAATACCACATCACTTAAATCTAAATGATTTTCTACTAACTGGTTGGCCAGTCTTAAAATTGTAAGATGTAATTGCTGCTTATCTAAAATTGTTTTCAATTGCTTTTGTTTGTAAAGCGAATTTATCTGTTATTGTTCAAATAAAAAAGGGTTGAAAATTTTCAACCCTTTGCAATATTTTTTATAAGGTACAAAATTATTTAGTGCTTCATAGTTTTAAACTGGTAAAATACACCAGCCTGAAAAACACGATTGGTTACTTTAGCATTATTATCGTCGTTTATTTTTGAAAGACCAAGGTTATATCTTGCATCAACACCAAAACCAGATTTAGAGATGTAACCTAATCCAAGTCCCCAACCAATATCTACTGTTTTGTAAGAGTCTTTTATATCAGTTTCAACAGAACCCACTTTATATTTAGCACCTACTAATAAACCTAGTTGCGGTCCCGTTTCAATCCTAAAACCTGATTGAAACATATATTGCAGCAACACCGGCAGATTTATATAATTTAAATTAACATGCTGATCGGAATTATTACCGCTTCCATCTACCTTATAACCCTGACCCGAAAATGTAAGCTCGGGTTGTAAAGCAAATTCTTTTGACAAGTGTATATGAGCCAGTCCGCCTACATGTGCCGAAATTCTGGGGTCAACATTAAAATTTGAATTGTCGATGTTAATTGTGGCAATGTTAAGCCCGCCTTTTAATCCAAATTGAACATGTTGTGCGTTTGCAATAAAAGAACCTGAGATAATAACTGTAATAAAAAATAACTTTTTCAAAATTTTTAAGTTTAGTTAAAGAATAAATCCATTAACCATTAACCAAACACTATGCCATAGCGGGTGCAATTTTAATTTTAGCTTACAAGAATTTTAATTTTTATAAATTAGAAGATGAAGGGTAACAAAAATCAGTTCCCACTGTGGAAAATATTTCCCAATTAATAAAAATGAAATCAATAAAAAAACCGTTAGGTAAAACGAAACGGTTTTTTTATTTTATTGAAATGATTTTATTTTTCCTGTAAAAACGGATAGCGGTAATCTGTTGGAGGATTAAAAGTTTCTTTAATTGTTCTGGCGCTTAACCAGCGGTACAGATTTAATATGGAACCTGCTTTATCGTTTGTGCCACTGCCCCTTGCACCACCAAATGGCTGCTGGCCAACAACGGCTCCCGTTGGTTTATCGTTAATATAAAAATTACCAGCACTGTTACGAAGCTTATTGGTAGCCAGTTCTACAGCATACCTGTCTTGTGCAATTACGGCACCTGTTAGTGCATAAGCAGATGTGCTGTCAACAATTTTTAATGTTTCTTCAAATTTATTTTCATCATATACATATACAGTAAGCACCGGGCCAAACAATTCTTCACACATGGTTACATAATACGGATCTGTAGTTTCAATTACTGTTGGTTCAATAAAAAAACCTTCGGTTTTATCGCATTTTCCGCCAACCCAAATTTTTGCTTTACTGTCTTTTTTTCTTGCACCTTTAATGTAGCCTTCTAATTTATCAAAACTTTTTTCATCAATCACTGCATTTACAAAATTAGTAAAGTCTTCCACTGTTCCCATTTTCATGGTTTTTATTTCTGCTACCAATTTCTTTTTTACTTCTGCTGCAATATTAGATGGAATGTATGCTCTTGATGCCGCACTGCATTTTTGTCCCTGGTATTCAAATGCGCCACGGGCAAGAGCAGTAACTAC
>NZ_JANMUN010000130.1:0-15939 GCF_031391665.1 Ferruginibacter sp. | reverse complement strand
TTTACCTACTACAACATTACATGGAGCATTGGAACAAGGAAGAGCTTTTATTTCTAACAGTGATGTAGATGATTACCTTTTAGAAGCGACTGCTAACTATACTAAAACACTTTTTAAAGTACATAAATTTGATGTACTTGCAGGCGTTTCCCAACAGAAATTTATTAATAGTTTCAGCAGTGCCGGGGCAACAGGTTTTGTTACCGACGCTTTTTTGTGGAATAATCTTGGTGCAGGTAGTGTGCAGTTGCCAACGAGTTCGGTAGGATCAAAAAATTTACTAGCTTCTTATTTTGGCCGGTTAAATTACAATTACAAGGGTAGGTATTTGTTTACGGCCTCTATTAGAAGGGATGGCGCCAGCGTATTTGCCGCTAACAACAAATGGGGTAATTTTCCATCTGCCGCTGTGGCATGGAATATTGCGGAAGAACCTTTTTTTGCGAATCTAAAGAATACTGTTTCGCAACTTAAATTAAGATTTGGTTATGGTCAAACTGGTAATGCTCAGGTAAACGTTAGTAACAATGCATTTGCAGCATATAGTGCCTTTCCTGCATGGCTATCTGGTACAGATACAAGGCTTATTGGTGTGGCTTTATCAAGATTAGAGAACCCTGATTTGAAATGGCAAACCAATACTGGAACAAATATCGGGTTAGACTTTTCTTTGTTTAATGGTAAAATAGATGGATCTGTTGAGGTGTTTAACAATATAGTATCGGATTTGTTAGATACTAAAAATCTCAATTCTTATCAACAAATTAATACAGTTTTTTACAATGTTGGAAAAACTCAAAGTAAAGGATTTGAAATAAGCCTGACTACACGTAATATACAAACCAATAATTTTCAATGGAGAACAACATTTGCGTTTTCTACTTATAGAGATACCTGGAAAGAAAGATCACCAGATTGGAAGCCAAATATATATGAAAGTGAAAACGATCCCATAAGAGCTAGGTACAGCAGAGTATCTGATGGCATTTTGCAAGTAGGCGAAGCCGTACCGGCATCCCAGCCGTTACTTAAGCCCGGTATGATTAAAATTAAAGACATTGACGGTTTTGCAAAAGACGGTGCCGGTAACCCTGCGGTAGATGCTAATGGCAGATTTATTAAAACAGGAAAAGCGGATGGTATAATTGATGATGCTGATACAAAACTGATGGGCACTTTTGATCCAAGTGCTATGGCAGGTATCACCAACATTATTACCTACAAAAACTTTTCGCTCAACTTTGATTTTAATGCATTATTTGGCCGCCGCTTTGCCGACCCTAATTATACTGCTTATGGTATTAGTGCATATGGGGTTTATTCAAATGGTTACAATGCATTTAAAACTGTAAAAGACAGATGGACACCAACCAATCCATCTACCACACATCCAAGTTCTTTCTGGGGTTTTTCACCTTACGGTGTTGGCGATTTCTTTTTGGAAGATGCATGGTTTATAAGATTGCAGAATGTTTCATTAGGCTACAATATCCCCGGTAAAATAGCTAAAAATATTTTCAGCTCTGCACGGGTACATGTGGATGCACAAAATCTTTTTGTAATTACTCCTTATAAAGGTGTTGACCCTGAAACGGATTCTTACACAGCCGCATATCCATATATCAGAACATTTACCATTGGCCTAAACCTCAACTTTTAATATTTATATCTAAACGATAAATTATGAAACGTATTAAATTAATATTTTTTCTGCTGGTGATATTGTCCATTAACAGTTGTACCAAAGATTTAAATCCCATTGATTACTCAGAAATCAATCCCGGTATTTTTCCAAAGTCGGCAGCAGATTTGGAAGCTATGGTAAACGCAGCTTACTATCCTTTAAGAGGAGCTTATGGTGATGGTATCCATTCTACTTCCGAAAGAGGTGTGATGTACCTGAGTGATGCCAGCACAGAAATATTATTTGGTAAGTATGGCGACCAAAACACCGCCTCATTACAAAATTACAATTCCACACAGACGGGCTTTACGCATTATTACGATGATTATGTTAATAAAATCAGCAGCATGACACTTACAATTGATTTAATTCAAAGGTCAACTGTAAGCGATGAGTTAAAGAAAAAAGCCATTGCACAGGTGCGTTGTGCAAGAGGAATATTGGCTTATACTTTATTTGATTTGTATGGCCCAATTGTAGTGGCACCATTAGAGGTTTTAAAAAAACCATTAGAAGAAGTTCCGCTTGCCAGGTTAAGCAATGCTGAAATGGTGGCTTTTATTGAGGCAGACCTTGAAGCTGCTGCCATTGATTTGCCCAAGCCGCAAGACGCAGAGTATGGAAGATTTAATAAAGCATTGGCAAAAATGGTGAACATACGCCTGCAGCTACACGAAAAAAAATGGGCTAAAGTAAAAACATTGTGCGATGAAATTATTGCTTACAATGCTTATTCCTTAGATGGAGATTACGCAGCAATATGGGATTTAGAAGGAGCTAAAGCAAGCAAAGAAATTATATGGGCCATCCCCTGCGATTATGCAGGCACCAGCGAAAATCAATGGCAGCTGATGGTGTTGCCAGCTGTGTTTGCGCCCAAAGGTGGTTTTCAAACCATCACCAGCACCTGGTGGTTTTACGACAGGTTTGAACCTGCAGATAAGAGAAAACAAATGCTGATAACGCAATTTACGGGTACCAATGGCATTACTTATAACAGGGCCAGCCCGGGAGATATTTTAGACAGGGGGCCACTTGCATTAAAAATTAATCAGGATGCTAACAGAACAACCGGTTTAACTACAGTAGATATTGTGATGTACAGGTATGCGGATGTGTTACTGTCAAAAGCAGAGGCAATTGCTAATGCAGGTACGCCTACCGCTGAAGCTATGGAATTGGTGAATGTGGTAAGAAGAAGAGCAGGTTTGCCGGATAAACTATTAACAAATTACAGCTCACTTACTTTGTTTAATGATTTGATATTATTGGAACGCAGTCATGAATTTTGGTGTGAGAACGGACAATACCGGGCCGACCTTATCCGTCATGGAAAATTTATTAGCCGTTGCCAGGAAGTAACGCAATCAACTTTTACAGGGCCTAACAAAGTAGTGTACCCGTTTTCGTTAAAAGCTGTTAGTGAAGGCAAAGGAAAATTTATTCAAAATCCCGGGTATTAAAATATTGATCTAAAAAATTAAAAATAAAATTATGAAAAGGAATATCATTTATCTGTTTACGCTGCTGGTAATTTTACTGGGCACTTCTTCTTGTAAAAAAGAAAAGGAAGGCAGTGGTTTAAAAGCAGTATTCAGTTATGTAGCTGATGGCTACAAAGTTAATTTTACCAATTTCTCCGCCAATGCAACTGAGTACAGCTGGGATTTTGGGGACGGCAGTGGCCAAACTTCTACTGCTAAAACACCACAGCATGTATTTACAAAAAAAGGTGATTTTTTAGTTGCATTAACTGCAAAAAATGGTACCGAAACAAACGTGTTTAAAGATACGGTTACCATCATTGGCCCCAATATTAAAATAGACGGTGATTACAGCGATTGGCAATATGTGCCTTACACTTATCAAAATGATGCGGCTTATGCAAGCAGTGTACGTTCGGTTAAAGCTTTTGCATCTGCCGATATGCTGTTTTTTACTTTCGAAGGCAATGCCAATATGAAAATGGAAATTATTGATATTTATATGGATGCGGATAATAATGTTGCCACTGGCTTTAACACCTGGTATTATCCTGTGCATTCAGGTGCCGACTTTTTAATAGAAGGCAGCCCTGTTGGTGGTTGGGGCGATGTGTTTGTACACTCAGGCCCGCAAACTGCTTTTTCATGGACACCCATTGCCTCGTTCGCTGATGCCATGAAATTTTCCAGCTTATCCACCACCGGCGGAAAAAATGTAATAGAGTTCTCTATTAAAAGAAGTGTACTGGGCACTACAAGAAACTTTATTCATTTTGGCTTGGTGGAATCAACATCGGGCTGGGCAGAAGTGGGACAAATATCCGAAGCCAAAACAGCCACTTCTAAATTTGTAGTTGTTCCGTTATAAATTTTTACAGGGCAGGTAATATTATAAGGAGTGTAAATTCCTAAAGCCCCTTTTATATCATAAATAACCAGTTGCAAGTGAAATACGAAACTGAAAATATAATTACTGAAACAATTACGGAGGTTGCAAAAAAAACATTAACGCAATTAAGTTTGCATACTATTGAAAATGCAAATGGAACTAAACTTATTGTTTCAAATTTGGGTGCTGCAGTAGTTTCTTTATTTGTAAAAGATAAACAGGATAAACTTACTGACGTGGTATTGGGTTATGATACACACTCCGATTACCAGGCCGATGAATTTTATTTAGGCACTGTAGTGGGCAGGTATGCAAACCGTGTTGCAGGTGGTACTGTGGTGCTGGATAATACAACCTATACATTGCATTTAAGAGAAGGCGGTTATCATTTACATGGCGGCCTGGAAGGGTTTAATAAAAAAATATTTCAGGCAATATCTTTTGAGCAGGAAGGTAAAAGCGGAATTATTTTTAAATATATAAGTCCTCACCTGGAAGAAGGTTTTCCCGGTGAGTTGCAGCTTGAAGTAATTTATACGCTGGATGACGAAGATGTATGGAGTATTGAATACAAAGCAGTATGCAATAAAACTACTTTGATTAATTTAACACAACATACCTATTTTAATTTGTCAGGTAATCCTTCAAATACAATAGACGATCACCAAATAAAAATACTCAGTAATTATTATTTACCCGTAAATAAATTGCAGGTTCCTACAGGTGAAATTGCGGCTGTTCATAATACTCCTTTTGATTTTTCTCAACCCAAAAAAATAGGAGAAGATTTGTTAAAAGATAATGAACAGTTACAGTTAAGCAATGGCTACGACCATAGTTTTGTATTGGAAAAACAGCACACCCCAATTTTAAAACATGCCGTGGTTGTAAAGGAACCTGCTTCGGGAATAACGATGGATGTTTATACAACAGAACCAGCAGTACATTTTTATACCGGTAATTTTCTTCAAAATATAAAAGGAAAAAATGGCATTATCTACCATAAGCGTTCGGGCTTTTGCCTGGAAACGCAGCATTTTCCTGATGCACCCAATCACCGCCACTTTCCCTCCACAGTTTTAAATGCAGGGGAGGAGTTTTATAGTAAAACAGTGTTTAAATTTTCTGTAGACTAAGTTATTGAAATACGAAGCCAGCCTTTATCAGGAATTATTAATTAAAAGATTACTTTCCATCTTCAATAAATATGAATCTAAGTTTGAATTTATTAAGTTTAGTCATCCATCCAAAATTGCTTAACACTCAGTTAATCTAACAGAACAGTTTTTTATTAACTTTGCCTTTTTTAAAATATATGCTGATGTATAATGCATCACTTTGTTTATCTCCAAAAAAATTTTTAAAAAATGGCAATGTTTAAAATGGAACAAACGTGGCGCTGGTTTGGCCCATCCGACCCGGTAAGTTTGCAGGATGTAAAACAAACAGGTGCAACAGGTGTGGTTACTGCTCTGCACCAGGTACCGCATGGCGAAGTTTGGACAACGGAAGAAATTTTAAAGCGAAAAGCAATAATTGAAAACGCCGGACTTACCTGGTCGGTAGTGGAAAGTATTACAGTACATGAAAGTATTAAAACCCGTACCGGTAATTATAAAGAGTATATTGAAAAATATAAAACGTCTATTCGCAATGCGGCCTCTTGTGGCATACAGGTTATCACTTATAACTTTATGCCGGTAAATGATTGGACAAGAACTTCTTTAAATTATAAAATGCCCACTGGTGCGCTTGCACTTTATTTTAACTGGATTGATCTGGCCGTATTTGATATTTTTATTTTGAAAAGAAAAAATACTGCGGCTTCTTATTCAGCATCAATTTTACAACAGGCAGAAGAGCGGTACAAAAAATACACTTCAAAAGAATTAGAAGCATTGGCAGATGTAGTAATGTTTGGCATTCCTGGTGAAGAAAAATATACAACTAATGACATGCTGAAGAAATTGGAATCGTACAGCGATATTGATGCCAATGCATTAAGGGATAATCTTTGCTATTTTCAAAAAGAAATAAGTGAAGTGGCAATGGAATGCAATGTAAAACTGGCGATACATCCGGATGATCCGCCTTTTCCAATTTTAGGTTTACCAAGAGTAGTAAGCAGCTACGACGACTTTAAATACTTTTTAGATAAAGTTGATAACATAGCCAATGGTGTTTGCTTTTGTACTGGCTCGTTAGGTGCATCCGCAAAAAATAATTTGCCGGCAATGGTAAAAGCATTAAGCGATAAAATACATTTCATCCATTTACGTAATGTTAAAAAAGATGCTGAAGGCAATTTTTTTGAAGCCGATCATTTAGGCGGCGATAATGATATGTATGCTGTAGTAAAAGAAATTGTACAGTTACAGCAGGATAGAAAAATTTCACTTCCCTTTCGCCCCGATCATGGCCACCAGATGCTGGACGATTTAAATAAAATTACCAACCCCGGTTACTCTGCCATTGGCAGGTTAAAAGGCTTAGCAGAAATTAGAGGGCTTGAGTTGGGGATATTGGGAGCATTGGGGGAAAAATAATAGACAAAAATTAATTTTATTTGAATTGGAGAAAAAATAATTTTTTATTCAGACAAACATATTTAAAACTAACACCCCAATCAATCCTAAAATTGATATTACAGTTTCCATTACAGTCCACGATAAAAAAGTTTGCCTGAGTGTGAGTTTAAAAAATTCTTTAAACATCCAAAAGCCGGAGTCGTTAATGTGAGAACCGAAAACACTGCCTGCACCCACTGCAAGCACCATCAACTCCGGCGATGCAACTCCTGTCGCTACCAATGGCGATACAATACCTGCAGCAGTTATGCCTGCAACAGTTGCAGAACCAATGGCTACTCTTAACACAGCAGTTACAAGCCAGCCAAAAATTAATGGTGGCATTTGCCATTTTGTGCTGAAGGTGGCAATGTATTCGCCGGTGCCGCTGTCAATTAATACTTGCTTAAAAATACCACCGGCGGTAATAATTAATAAAATCATAGCGATGCCTGAAACAGCATCGTTTAACCATTGCATAATGGTTTCCATTTTATACCCATTGCGTAAACCAAAAAAATAAATGCCTGCAATAACAGCAATAAGTAGTGCAATGGTAGAGTCGCCAATAAAAAGTATTATGGTTTTAAAAAGTGAAGATTCTTTTAAAAAATTATTGGCGAGTACAGAAAGAGTAATTAATAAAACGGGCAGCAATGCAATTGTAAAACTTGTAAAAATGCCAGGTAATTTTTTTTCTGAAAGATTATGTTCTGCAGCAAAAAGAAAAGAAGTATCTGTTTTTATTCTTTGTAAAATTCTGCCTAAAAATGGCCCGGCAATAATAACAGTAGGTATGGCAATTAGTAAACCATAAATTAATGTTTTGCCCATATCAGCTTTAAATGCATTTACTAAAACAACAGGGCCGGGGTGGGGCGGTAAAAAACAATGTGTGGTGCTTAGCGATGCCGCCATTGGAATAACGATGTACAATAATGGCAATCCTGTTTTTCTTGCCAAAGTAAAAACTAATGGTACAAGAATTATAAAACCTGCATTGTAATATAGTGGAATGCCAATTAAAAATCCCGTAAGTAAAACTGCCCATTGAATATTTTTTTGCCCAAAACTTTTTATTAGTGTAGCCGAAATTTGTTCTGCAGCTCCGCTTATCTCTAATATTTTACCGAGTATGGCGCCCAGGCAAATGATTAATGCTAAACCACCCAATGTACTGCCCACACCTTTTTCTACCGACTTTATTAAATCTGACGTATCCATACCCAAAAGCAAACCGGTTAGCAATGCAACAATTAATAGTGATAAAAATGGGCTTACTTTTTTTACAGAAAGAAATACCTGTAAAATAATCGCAAAAATGATGGTGATTATTATCATAATTATTGAACGGTGTTAAGGAGTGTGCCTATATTATCGATAGAAATTTTTATTTCATCACCCGATTGCAAAGTAAAATTATTGGGAGGCACAATACCTGTACCCGTCATAATTAAACAACCGTCAGGAAAACTGCATTCACGGTAAACGAAAGAAACTAATTCTTCCAGTGTTCTTTTCATCTGGCTTATTGCAATGCTGTCTTTAAAAACAGTTGTGCTGTTTCTGTTTATTTCAAGATGAATGTTTGTGTGAGCCTCAATTTTATTGGTAACAAAAATACATGGCCCCAATGCTGCACAGGCGTCATAGGTTTTTGCCTGCGGCAGATACAAAGGGTTTTCTCCTTCAATACTCCGGCTGCTCATATCGTTGCCAATAGTATAACCAATAATTTTTCCTGATGATGTTACCACCAAAGTCAGTTCGGGCTCGGGTACATCCCAGGTAGAATCTTTTCTTATTCTTACAAAAGCATTGGTGCCCACAATACGGTGTGGTGTTGATTTAAAAAAAACTTCCGGCCTTTCTGCTTCATATACTTTGGCATAAAAATAGGCACCACCACTTAATTTACTTTCTTCCTGCCTGCCCACTTTGCTTCTTAAATAAGTAACGCCGCAAGCCCATAGTTCCTGGTTATTTCCTATTGGTGCAAGAATATCTTTTAAAATATCATTGGTTGATACTGGTAATGTTTGTACAAGCATTTCAAGTTTTTGTAATAATGAATCATCATTAATAAATGTATCCCAATTTTCTTTGCATAAATAGAATTTGTTTTCTTTTTCTATTATAATGCTATTTTTTATTTTGTATAATTTCATATTCTTTATTTTATTTCCTCAATTTTATTCTCAGCACATACATATCATTAGTAACATACAATATCTTCTCATCCGGTGAGAATGCACAGTTGCTTGTTGCATTCTCCAGTCTTATTAAACCAAGTTTCTTTCCTTCTCTGCTAAAAATATAAACTCCGCCGGGACCGGTGGCAAATACAATACCATGCTTGTTTATTTTTAAACCATCGGGCAGGCCATTCCAGTTTTTATCATGGCCAGCGGCATCGAAAAATATTTTTCCATTAGAGAGTGAATCTCCAGCCACGTCATAAATATACCAAACCGGTTTTGCAGGGTCGCTGTTGGCAATAAGTAATTGCTTTTCGCCGGGGAAGAAAGCAAGGCCGTTGGGTCTTGTAATTGAATCAACTAATAAAATTACTGTACCATCTTTTTTTACTTTGTACACACCATTAAATGGAATTTCTTTTGCAGCATCGGTATCATCTTGTGTAAATAAACCATAAGGCGGGTCGGTAAAAAATAAATCGCCGTTGCTGTTAAACACTAAATCATTTGGGCTATTGAGTTTTTTATTTTCAAACTTATCTATAAGGGTAATAAATTTTGCTGCTGGTTTATCAAATGGTGCATCCATTATTGCCACACTTCTGTCGCCATGCTGGCATAATACAAAATGCCCATCAGTATCTACTGTCAATCCATTGCTGCCTGGTTCTTTGCATTTATTTGGTGCAGTGCCGGTGTAGCCACTGGGTTTCAAATACACTTCTGCTCCGTTAGCTTCCGTCCATTTGTACACAGTATTCATTGGCACATCGCTGAACAAAAGCATATTGTGTTTTTCAATCCACAGAGGGCCTTCGCTCCATTCGTAGCCTTCGGCAATAATTTCGGCTTTGGCATTTAGGGTGATAATGCTGTCTAATGCATCATCGTATTTTTCTATAGTGCCAATTGTTTTATACATTTTATTTTCTTTATTACTGCTGTTGTTATTGCATGATGCAAAAATTGTCAGCATAAATATAGCAATCAATTGTTTCATGATTTTTTTTATAAGTTTTATAATTTCCTAAGATAACCCGGCTTCCGCAAGCTTGAATTTGCAAATGCGAAAACTGCTGCGAATTGTTGCTTAATAGAATTATCACAGTTGAACGGAGCGTCGCCACTGAAGTTCAATCAGGGAACTCAGGCTGGTAACAAAAATCAATGTGAATCCCTCGTAACAACAGAACCAGAACTTCCCTGTAAAAAATCCAGATCAGCACCTCTATCGGCACCCATTACATGATTTACATAAAGATGTACATAACCTCTTTCTGCAGCAATTTTTGGTGCAACCCAATTTGTTTTTCTTTTTTGCAATTCATCATCACTTACATGCAAATGTAATTTACGTTGTGCAACATCTAATTCAATCATATCGCCATTTTGCACCAAAGCTAAATTTCCACCAATAGCGCTTTCAGGAGAAACATGCAGCACAGCAGTACCGTAAGCTGTGCCACTCATTCTGCCATCGCTAATGCGAACCATATCTGTAATTCCTCTTTGCAATATTTTTTTTGGCAACGCCATATTACCCACCTCGGGCATACCGGGATAACCAACCGGCCCAACATATTTCAACACCATTACACAGGTTTCATCAATATCTAAATTGGGGTCATCAATTCTTTTATTGTAATCTTCAATGCTTTCAAATACTACAGCCCTTCCTTTATGTTTCATTAAAGCAGGGGTTGCGGCACTTGGTTTAATTACTGCACCATTCAATGCCAAATTTCCTTTTACCACCACACAACCGGCTTCTGCTTTTATTGGCGAATTATATTTTGCAATTACATCTTCATTGTAACAAATAGTATTGCCTTCAATATTATCCTGATGATTTTTTCCGGTAACTGTAATTATATTTTTATGCAAATGATTTTTTAATTCATTTAATATTACAGGTAAGCCACCAGCATAATAAAAATCTTCCATCAAATATTTTCCAGACGGCATCAAATTTAACAGCAACGGAATTTTACTGCCTAACGTATCAAAATCTTCTAATTTTAAATTCACTCCAATTCTTCCGGCAATGGCAATTAAATGAATAATAAAATTAGACGAACCACCAACAGCAGCATTTACTTTAATAGCATTTTCAAAAGCTTCTCTGGTAAGAATTTTATCTATGGTTAAATTTTCTTTTACCATTTGCACAATTCTTCTGCCGCTTAATTGTGCCATTACTTTTTTTCTGCTGTCGGCTGCAGGTATTGCGGATGCTCCACTTAAAGTTAACCCTAAACTTTCTACCATTACCGCCATGGTACTTGCAGTTCCCATCGTCATGCAATGGCCAATACTGCGGCTCATACAGCTTTCGGCAAACTCACAATCTTCTTGTGTCATCTTACCGGTTTTCATATCTTCATCAAACCTCCATACATGTGTACCCGAACCAATATCCTGTCCTTTATATTTTCCATTAAGCATTGGCCCGCCGGGTACAACAATAGTTGGTAAACCTACACTTGATGCACCCATTACTGTAGAAGGTGTTGTTTTATCGCAACCGGTTAACAATACCACACCATCAATAGGATTTCCACGAATAGATTCTTCGGCATCCATGCTTGCTAAATTTCTAAACAGCATTGCAGTAGGTTTCAATAATGTTTCTCCCAAACTCATTATAGGAAATTCTACGGGAAAACCGCCGGCTTCTAACACCCCTTTTTTTACTGCTTCTGCATGATCTCTAAAATGTGCATTGCAGGGGGTAAGTTCGCTGAAAGTATTACAAATGCCAATCACCGGTCTGCCATCAAACATATCAGTTGGCATACCTTGATTTTTCATCCAGCTTCTGTAGATAATTCCATCTTTATCTTTTTTACCAAACCAATTGTGGCTTCTTAATTTTTGTGTCATTTTATTTTTTTTTCAACTTTTTTAACTCATGCTGGAAACTGTCGCCGTTATTCGGCCTATTCCAGACTAACAAGTCAAATTCAATTGGATGGTGAAACCTAACAGAGTCAGCAATACATTTTTGGATTTCTCTATGCAAATCATAATCATCGCCTATAAAAGACATTGTAGAATCGCTTTCTATTTTTTTCTTTTTCAATGCGACCCACCTTCTATTCCAAATTGTCCTTATTGCATTAAGAGTATATTTATCTAGGGGCACATTTACCATTCCCTTTAATCTTTCCCGCTGTGTTTTATTTAAGTTTATATAATTTGGAAATATCTTCATTAATAAATCGAAAAGCTTGCAACAGTAACCGATTTTCATTTTTATTCCAGTATTTTTTTTCCAATATTTTTGTAATCCAGTAACAATTTTTTTATGTAGAAGTGCATATTTTTTTCGAGAGCTACATATAATAATTTGAGTATAGAGTTTTTCCTCGAACAAAACATCCTGCGCCCAAGTTCTAAAAATACTGGATGGTAAATATTTGCCAGCATCAAAATATTCTGAACGAAATGTATTACCTGAAACGGAATTTTTTATAATTGGATAGGAAGATGTTCTAAACCCTTCATTATAAAAGGTCTTATAAAAATTATTGTTCGCTCTAATTTTATCTTTAATCTCTTTAACATCCTTATATGGTTGGGGTAGCCTCATAAATAATTATTTAAAATTTATTTTTGAATAATCACTCTTTTTCCAGTTCTCATCGCTTCATAAATGGCTTCAATAATTTTTACATCTCTTCTTCCCATTTCGCCGGGTACAATGCTTTGCGTTTTATTTTTTATTGATTGCGCAATGCCATCCATCTGTTTTGCCTGCTGCGATAATTTTGGATACTCCATAATTTTTCCATCTGATGTTTTTCCTTTCAAACCGGAATAATTGTATGCAGGCTGTAATTCAAATGAACCTTTCTCCCCTTCAACTTTTAAAAAATTTGCACTCTCCGAATAACTGGTTCTGCATTCAGCAATTAAGCCATTGGGCATTTCCATTTGCCATGCCAGTGTTTCTTCCACATCAATAAATTTTTCTTTATCGCTGATGGGAAATGTTTGTGCAGTTACAGCAATCGGTTCCATATCTGTGGTGTACATTACTCCCTGCATACAATATACGCCTAAGTCCATCAATGGGCCGCCGCCTGCTAATTTTTTATCTAAACGCCAAATGCCTTTTTGTGCAACAAATGAAAAAGCTGCACTTATCTTTTTAATATCGCCATATACTTTTTCTTTTGCCAGCCTTACCATTTCTAAATTGTAAGGGTCAAAATGCAAACGGTAACCAATGGATAAAAATTTATTTGCTTTTTTACATGCTGCAATCATCATATCACAATCTGCCACTGATAATGCCATGGGCTTTTCGCATATAACATGTTTGCCAGCCTGTGCTGCTCTTATTGTATATTCTGCATGCATGGAGTTGGGCAGTACAACATAAACAATATCAATATCAGGATTGTCTTTTATGCTGTCGAAGTTTTGGTAATTGTAAATATTTTTATCAGGGATATTATATTTTTCTTTCCATACTTCGGCTTTGGATGGCGTGCCGGTAACAATACCGGCTAAATAACAATGTTCGGTTTGTTGCAATGCCGGAGCTAATTGACCTCCTGCATAACTGCCCAGGCCAACTAATGCAACACCGAGTTTTTTATTTGTGTTCATCGTCTTTTTATTTTTTGTTATAAATGCAGGGTTACTAAAAGAAGAAAATAAAGGAACCCCTAACGCAGTTATTGCGGTTTGGTAAATAAAACTTCTACGGGAGGAATGATTTTTTTTCATATACAAAAAATTATTTTTTAATAAAATTTTGACTGCTGCCATAGCGGTTAAGTTGCAGCGTTTTTCTATCAATCGAAAATTCCATATTCAAAAACTCCGCGTTTGAATAAAATGTATTTACAGTTGCTGCTTTTAATGGGTAACTATTTGCTGCCGAATAATAAAGCACCAGTTTGTTATTTTCTGCTTTTAGTTCAACAATGTTTCCCTTTGCATCTTCGTATTTGCCAGTATAATTTATAAGAATTTCATCAGCTATTATAATATCCGGCTTTTCAAAAATAAATTGTAAACCCCTGTTGTATGTTTCGCTTTTAGTACCTGAATGCCCGGTATTTTCCAACACTTTGGAACGGATAGTTACGTTTGCATATTTTTTGTTACTGATATAATTGCTGAATCGTTCAAATGAACTTCTGCTTCTTTCCACATCACCCACCGTTAAGTAAAGGCGGATGGGTTTATTGATTTGCTGCATCGCAAATTTCTTTTCGTATTTATATAACACTTCATTATCCCAACCAACAGCAGGGCTTGCGGCTGCATAGCCGGTAAACATATCTGTATGTGTAAGCATGGCGTATAAAGTAATCAATCCTCCCAATGAGCAACCTATTAATGTTCGGTTGGCAGTATCGGCCTTGTAATTATTTTCTATAAAAGGAAATAATTCAGTTTTCATAAAATCAAGAAACTTATCTGCACCTCCACTTTGTATTATCCGGCTTTCATTGGTAGGGGTGTAATCTCTCGCCCTTAAACTATCGGGGTTTGGTTTTGCGCCGCCCCATGTAACGCCAACAATAATTATTTCAGGAATAAAGCCATCAAAATATTGCTGACCATAAATAGATTTTACCAAAGGAAAATCCCATTGCGAATCCATTACATACACCACAGGATATTTTTTATTGGTGGCTGGATTACCGCCGGGTGACAAAATATGTAATTCATATTCTTGCCCTGTTACAATTGCAGAAGTAATTTTTCTAACTTCTGAACCGGGTATGGTTACAGCGGGTTGCTGTGCTTTTGCATGAAAGCATGTAAAAGTAATTGTAAGAAATAAAAAGAGATACTTCATTCTATATTTTTTTACTGCTTAAAATATCTTGCTGCAAAATCTAAAAAGTATGGCCAGTTAGGCGCCGGTGTATGACCTGCGCTATGCTGCCGAAATGCTACTTCACCATCCATCAACCCAGTTTCTACTTTTGGAAATAATGTTGTACCCAAATCTTTTTTACCAAGCAATGTATAAACCGGTCCGGCAGCAACAGCCGCCATAAACATTCCCTTTGCATCAACCCAGCCATCGCCTTTTTCGCCACTGCTAATAAACACAGGCCGGGGTGCACACATGGCAATCAATTCATGACTATCAACGGGCATATGCCCCCAGTTTAAAATGCCTGCATACTTTATAAAGTTGCCGCACATCCAATGATATTCGCCACTGCCTGCAACATTTTCCACAATCTCACCAGCATTGCGTCGATGCAGTTTTGCACCACCTTCACCACTTGAACTAATGAAGCCAGTTGCAAATCTTGAATCGTAAGCCAATATTACTAATGCGGCTTTGCCATACCGTGAGTGCCCTTCAATAGCAATTTTTTTTGCATCAATATTTTTATCTGTTTCAAAATAGTCTACTGCACGGCTGGCACCCCAGGCCCAGGCTTTCAAACTTCCCCAGTCAGTTGGTTTTCTTCTTTCTCCTTTATTCATTAAACCAATAATGCCGTTTGTTAAGCCTGCACCATTATCTTCCTGGATACTTGTGGGAACAATAACTGCATAACCCCAACCTCTTTGCAAACATTGCTGCTGCCAGCCGGGTGGTTGTGGTTGGTTATTATTTTGCTGTGGACGAAAGCCGGGTGGAAAAACAAACCCAAATTCCATAACAACAGGAACAGGTTTGTTTACATTTAAAGGTGTTGCTACTGTTAATTGTATAGCTACTTTTACAGATGGGTAAGATGAATTATCTACATGCCCGATTAAATTTTTTATGTGAATTGGATAATCGCCATTCGCAGTATCTTTTTCACTCACCACCTCCCAGTTTACTTTTGGTGTGTTCTTGGGCGTTATGCCATAAATTTCTCTGTCAAAATCTTCTGCAATTTCTTTACGCCTTTTCCACCAATCTTTTGCTGTACTTACTTTTTTACCATTTTTAAAAGTTAATGCTTCCGGTAAATTGGGATAGGGATTGGCTTTTGCTTCATCATAGTTTGCAGCATTGGCTGCTTTGGGGTCGTTGCCATTAGCACCGGGCCGGAGTGACGTAATGCCGAGTTGCTGCAACATATTTTTATGGTCTTCATTAGTTGCTTGTTGCTGCGCTTTGGTTTGCTTATCTCTTGTTTGC
>NZ_JANMUN010000113.1:0-11098 GCF_031391665.1 Ferruginibacter sp. | reverse complement strand
GTTTTCCACCGGACTCAAGCATTCGGGACGTCGCCCCTTGCGCTTGCTGGCGATGGGCCAGGACCGCGTAAGCGCAATCCAATTGGCCCGCCACCATGGGATTGCCACATTCGATCTCGCCGAAGCGCGCACCGGCGGCACGCTGCCGCCAACAAGGGGTTGGGCAGGATTCGTGGCGGCGGCGCTCGTAGGCGGAAGGCTGCCTCTGCTGTCCGCCGAAATCGGCGACGAACAGCCCAAACATTCGCTCGTGGAACTCGACTCACGCGGCGATACACTTTTACAACAGTTGGGGAGCGTGGGGGAAAATGCCGTAGGCCCAGCCGGCAGCGCTCAGACAACGGAAGTTCGCTCTTCAGTAGAGCCTGAATACCCGATCGTGTTGAAATTATTTCAATGCTGTTTAATGAAAAAAGAAGAGCAGTGCATGACTTTATTGCAAAAACTGTGGTAATTAAAACAGCTTAACAATTACAAACAAGAATATTATTATTTTGCAACTGGTGCGATTAAAATATCATTTCAATGCCTGATAACGGAATAACAGCAATAATATTGATCATTGCCAATATTGCCTTTTCGTACAAAGGTTTTATCAGTCCTCTTTTTTTTGAGGGCTACAAATTTGAAGTTGATAAAATTCTTATTAAGAAAGATTATTTACGGCTGGTTAGTTCGGGCTTTTTACATGTTAGCTGGATGCACCTTATTTTCAACATGGTAAGCCTTTATTTTTTTAGCGGCATTATTGAAAGTTCATTGGGAGTACTGCAATTTTTAATTATTTATTTTACCAGCCTAATCGGTGGCAACCTGCTAAGTTTATTCATCAATAAAAATCATGGCGATTACAGTGCAGTAGGTGCTTCGGGTGCAGTATGCGGAATTATTTTTGCTTCTATTGCAGTTTTTCCCGGCATGGGCATTGGCTTTTTTGGGTTACCATTTTCTATTCCGGGTTGGTTGTATGGCATTGTATATACAGCGTTTTCTATTTACGGCATTAAAAGTAAAAAAGATAATATTGGCCACGAAGCACATTTAGGCGGCGCACTTATTGGAATGGCTGTTGCGCTTTTAATGAACCCATCTGCCTTTATACAAAACTATGTTACCATTTTAATTATTGCAGTGCCTTCCATTGCATTTATTTATTTAATTATCACCAGGCCGCAAATTTTGCTGGTGGATAATTTTTATTTTAAAGCACATAACGATCATTATTCCATCGATCATAAATACAACCAGCAAAAAAAAATGCAGCAGCAGGAAATAGATAAAATTTTGGATAAAATAAGTAAAGCGGGTATAAACAGTTTGAGCAAAAAAGAAAAAGAAATGCTTAAAGAATATTCGAAAAAGAATTAAAAGTTATTCTTTTTTGCCTGTTCCAAACACAAGGAAAATAATGATAAACTAAAATAAGAATAATATTATGAAACATTTTTTTACTTCGTGTTTACTATTAATTTTCTTTATCACAACTTTTGGCCAGTCAAATTTTGCTGGAGAGTATAAACTTTACACCACAGGAGATACGGCAGACATATCAGGCAGCACAATATTAAAACTAAACTGCAATAACACATTCATTCAGCATGACAGTATTGCCACTGGATATGGCAAATGGAATATCAAAAATAAAAATCGCCTGGTGATGCAGTTTGATTCGATTGCAGAAAACAATAGAATGGATATTATCAAAACAAAGATTGTATACCTTATTGAAGATGGCCGTATTTTTAGAAAAAAAATACCCAAAAAAGAATACACTGAATCTAAAAAATCCTTGGAGAGCTATTTGCCCGGATGGCAATCTGAAAGTTTTACTACTTATAAAGAAAAAGCACTAAAAATGTACTACCGAAAAGTAGCAATGTATTCTTGTGAATAAATTATCTTATCACCGTAAGTTCATATTGCGTTCTTCGCTATATCACAATCTTTAAATTGTAATGCATTAATTTTGAATTTTGCCTTATATTTTATTTTTCCCATCAATGCACATCACCACCGGCACCATATTAAAAAGCACATCAACAACAAATGATACCAACTTTGTGCAGGTCATTATTTTTATTGCAGAGCATAACGAAAAAGGTGCCATGGGCTTTGTAATAAATAAAAAATTTGCAAGGGCGCTTAATGAGCTGGAAGAATTTAAACAGAGCATAAATTTTCCATTATACGAAGGTGGCCCAATGGACAAAGAGCATCTTTACTTTGTACACCGCCGGCCAGATGTGATAGAAGGCGGCACACTTATAGCCAACTCTATTTACCTCGGTGGCAATTTTAAACAGGCGGTTACACATCTTAATAATAAAACTATAAATGCAAACGATATAAAAATATTTATTGGTTATTGCGGTTGGGATTGTAATCAGCTGGAAGAGGAAGTGGCAGAAGGCAGCTGGATAATAGCTGATACCGCTGAGCAAAATATTTTTAGTTTGGTACAGTAAACGTTTATTTAATAAATGCAAAAGTTAATTACAAATTATAGTCAACTGAAAAATTCAAATTCAATAACACATTGTACTGCTTATTCAATAGTTTGCCTCAACAACTCCTACTCAAAAAATATCTCCTGCGCCACACGAAAAGTATTACAATGTGCATCCACAATAATTTTTACATCGGCGCTGTAGCCACCACCCATTGCAACGGTGCAGGGAATTTGTTGCTGCTTCAAAGCATTAAAAACAAAAGCATCTCTCTGCTTACAGCCCTGCAGCGTAACGTTTAATTTTCCATAGCGGTCGGTATTTAAAATATCTGCGCCGGATAAATAAAATGCAAAATCGGGTTGTACTGTTTTCAATAACTCGGGCAAAGTATTTTTTAAAATGTCCAGGTAATCTGTTTCATCTGTACCATCGGGTAAAGGAATATCTAAATCACTTTTTTCTTTATGAAAAGGATAGTTATGCCCGCCATGCATACTAAAAGTAAATACACGGTTGTCGTTCTCAAAAATTTTAGCGGTGCCGTTTCCCTGGTGTACATCCAAATCGATAATGATAATTTTTGCAGCCAGTTTGTTATGCAGTAAATAATTTGCAGCCACAGCCATATCGTTCAGCATACAAAAGCCTTCGCCACGGTTGGCAAACGCATGGTGGGTGCCGCCTGCAACATTCATGGCCACGCCATATTGCAAAGCATAATGGCAGCAATCGATAGTGCCCTGTGTAATTATTAATTCCCGTTGCGTTAATGCCGGCGATTGCGGAAAACCAATGCGGCGCTGTTCCTGCGCTGATAAGGTTTGCTGTTGCAATTTATCCAGCCATTCTTTTTCATGCGTCAGCAAAATAATTTGGTTGGGGCAAATGCCGGGTGCAAAAACATTTTCGGTTGTTATGGTTTCTTCATGCAGCAACTGGCCGGGTATCAGTTCGTACTTCAGCATAGGAAAGCGGTGGCCTTCGGGTAGCGGGTGTGCATAAATGGGATGGTAAGCAATTTTTAACATGCCGTAAATAAAATAAAAACATGTTGCCTTATTTATATCAGGCAACATGCATCAATAGAACAACAACGATAATAAAATGTTTTGTGCTAAATATATTTTAAGCAGTTGCGGCAACAATTGCGGCAGCGGCGGCTGCACTTGCGGCGGCGGCACCTGCGGCTTCGTTATTGGCATTCGACATGCTTACAAAACTGTAGCCCCAGCCTTTTAATTCGTTTTTCCAAATTAAGGAACCGTCTTTTGTACTCAGGCAAAGTAAAATGCCGGTAGAGCCAATAAAAATTTTGTCGCCTTCAACAGTAATTTGCCCGTATGTGAGTGTCATTTTGCTGGTGAGGTATTCCTTTAATTTTACTTCCCATACAATAGCGCCGTCTTTTTTATTAATGGCGGCTACCCTGCCGTTAGATAAAACAAATAAATAGTCTTTCTGTTTCATGGTTTATGTTTTGCCATAAAAATATACAATAAAACGATTGACCGTATTTTTCAGAAAAAATATTACAGTACAACGATGGAGAGGCAATAAACTGCAGATTACGCAGAAATAATTTTTTAATCTAACAACACATTTCCATATTACTTACATTTGCTGCTTAAAAATAATTATATGAAAAAAATAGCACTATTAGTAATTGCTGCTGTTGCATTAACTTTTGCCAATGCACAGCAATTAACTACACCGCAACCTTCGCCAACACAAGTGGTAAAGCAAAATTTTGGTGTAGGTTTTATTGAATTAAATTACAGCCGTCCTGCAAAAAAAGACAGGAAAATTATGGGTGACCTCGTACCTTTTGGAAAGGTATGGCGTACAGGTGCCAACGCTGCCACCACACTTACTTTTAGCGAAGATGTAACTATTGGAGGAAAGGAAGTAAAAGCAGGCAAATATGGTTTGCTTAGTATACCCGATGCAGGCAAATGGACGATCATTATCAGTAAAGATGTTACCGTAAACCAACCCTCTGCTTACAAACAGGAAAATGATGTGGTACGTGTGGAAGCAAAAACAGTTACTACTCCTTTTACTGTAGAAAACTTTACCATCGGCTTTTCTGATATTACCGGCAGCAGTTGTAATGTGGAATTAATGTGGGAGAATACTTATTTAAATTTTCCTGTTACCACCGGCACCGATAAAAAAGTAATGGGGCAGATAGATAATTTAATGAATAAGGATAACAAACCTTATTTTAATGCTGCATCTTATTACTATGATAATGGTAAAGATTTAAATCAGGCTTTAGCATGGGTAAACAAAGCATTAGAAACAAATAAAGAAGCTTTTTGGATGTACCTGTTAAAAGCACGTATCCTTAAAAAAACTGGTGATAAAGCTGGCAGTAAAGCTGCAGCAACTATGACCAAAGATTTAGCTACTGCTGCTAAAAATGATGACTATGTAAAAATGGCGACTGAATTAATGGCCACTTTATAATTTACAAAAATTATTTTTTCTGCTTCATCACATCTTAAGCTGTAATTTATTTTTACAGCAGGATGAGGTGAAGCAGATTTGTTTAAAGCAGTTATCTCGTATGTATTTCAAATTGTCACTACAGCATCAGGCCAGCAGCAAATTTTAACGCAGAGAAAAGGAGAAAAGGAGTTATCGCAGAAGTTCTCAGCGTAAACTCTGCCATCTCATTTTCTCAGCGTTGAAAAAAATATTGCGACAATTTGAAATGCATCTGTTATCTCTTCCCTTAAAATCTTCACCATCTAATCCATAACTTTACCAACTATCAACTTTCAACTTTCAACTTTCCTCTTGGCTCAATACTTGCTGCATTAATATTCATCATGAATAGTTACGACCAACAAGCCCAAAAAGAATTAACTGCCTGGCAAAAAAAAATGCTGAGCAAACCCTCGCTGTTAAATAATTTGTCTAAAAAAATTCAGACCAAAATAAATACCTGGATACCCGAAAAAATACACAAGGCCATAACTGTAGCCATTAAACAAATGATACGGGGTGTTTTATTTGGTGCTACACATACCACTGCACAATCTTTATTAACCGGCAACCTGCAGCAGCGTGAAGAAGCCGTACAGAAAAAAATAGACTGGTACAGAAATACCGCCGCAGTGGAAGGCGGCATAACAGGTGCCGGTGGCATTTTACTCGGCCTTGCCGATTTTCCTATTTTAATTGGATTGAAAATAAAGTTGCTTTTCGATATTGCTGCCATTTATGGTTTTGATGTAAACGATTATAAAGAGCGGGTGTACCTGCTGCATATTTTCGAACTCTCTTTTTCCAGCGATGCACACCGAAAAAATATTTATACAAAAATGATTGACTGGGAAGAAAAGAGAAAAAATTTACCCGAAGATATTAACCAGTTTGACTGGAGAAATTTTCAGCAGGAATACAGGGATTATATTGACCTTGCAAAAATGGCGCAGCTGGTTCCTGTAATTGGTGCACCAGTTGGTGTGCTGGTAAATTACCGCTTAATAAAAAAACTGGGTATTACTGCAATGAATGCTTACCGTATGAGGATACTTTAATTAATGTTCCTTAATGTTCGTGAGACACGAACATTGGCTACTGGGCTCTAAAACAGTCCAAACAACTTACTGTCGATACTGGTAATAATTTGCCCGAGGTGTTCTTCATTTTCGGCAAATTTATTTTTATCGGCATCAATAATTAATAACGGGCCTTCTTTATAATTATCAATAAAATTATTGTAGAATTCATTTAATTTTTTAAGATAATCAAGGCGGATATTTTCTTCGTACTCTCTGCCCCGCTTTTGTATTTGCGCTACTAAAGTTGGTACTGATGCTTTTAAATAGATAAGCAGATCGGGTGGCTGCACCATGGTTTTAAGTGTTTCAAAAAATTTGTAGTAATTATCAAAATCACGTTTGCCCATCAGGCCCATATCATGCAGGTTGGGTGCAAAAATATTAGCATCTTCATAAATCGTTCTGTCCTGTATAACGGTTTCGGTGCCACGTTGTATTTCTAAAAGCTGGTTAAGGCGGCTGTTTAAAAAATATATCTGCAGGTTAAAACTCCACCTCGGCATGTCTTCGTAAAAATCGTTGAGGTACGGGTTATGGTCCACATCTTCAAACTGAGGAATCCATTTATAATGCTTACTCAGCATTTCGGTTAATGTAGTTTTACCAGCACCAATATTTCCGGCTACTGCAATATGTTTTGGTTTTTTAGTTTTAGCCATGCCCCAATTCCGCCACGGCGGAGAATTTTAGTTTACAAATTTTTTTATTACTCTTTCTTTTTCTAACAGTTGAAAGTAAGCAAACTTAACAATATCACAAATATAAAAATAGTTTTACCCCTCTTTAGTGATGGGGGCATCAGAAATATTTTAATCCCATCGCTTCTCTAACCAGTTGCATCGTTTCACCGGCACTTTTATTAGCTTTTGCTGCTCCCTGCTCCATTACCTGCTGTAAATATTTTTTATCCGGCAAAATGCTGTTTATTTTTTCCCTGATGGGTGCAATAAAATGCACCATATCTTCTCCTAATTGCTTTTTTAAATCGCCGTAACGTATGGTGCAATTGTTGAAATCGCTTTCATATTTAGCAATAACATCTGCGGCACAAACCAATTTCATCAACCCAAAAATATTTTCAATATAATCTGGCTTGGCCGAATTCATTTCAGTGGGACCATTATCCGTTTTTGCTTTCATCACTTTTTTTCTTATCACATCATCTTCATCTGCCAAATACAAAGTAGCCATTTGGTTTTCGCTCTTACTCATTTTACCACTGCCATCTAAACTCGGCACTTTTACAAGGTCTTCATTATTATTATAAGCAACAGGTTCAGGAAAAGTTTCGCAGTAGCGGTGATTAAAACGGTGGGCAAAAGTTCGGGCCATTTCTAAATGCTGCTCCTGATCTTTACCCACAGGCACATATTTGGCACGGTGCAAAAGAATATCTGCAGTTTGCAACACCGGGTAAGTTAATAAACCGGCATTTACATTTTCAGGATTTAATCTCACCTTATCTTTAAAAGTGGCAGTTTTTTCCAGCTCGCCTTTATACGCCAGCATATTTAAATACAAATACAATTCCGCCGTTTCGTGTACATGGCTCTGGCAATACAGTGCCACTTTATCAGGGTCTAATCCGCAGGCAATATTTTCGGCTAACACCCTTTCTACATTTTCTCTAAGTTCTTTTGTATCGGGATGTGTGGTTAACGAATGCAGATCGGCCACCATAAAATAACAGTTAAACTGCTCCTGCATTTTTACATAATTGCGGATGGCCCCAAAGTAATTGCCCAAATGCAAAAAACCCGTGGGCCGGATGCCGCTCATTACTATTTGTTTTGTTGCTGCCATAATTGGCGAAGATAGCAAAAGTCATTAGTCATTGGTCATTGATGAATAGAAAAATTAAATGCCGCTCAAATAAAATCGCAAATGAGCAAATACAAAACTGAACTATATTTGTTTTATGGAAGTAAATGATGCATTGGTAGATAAATTGGCCAACTTGGCAAGGCTGCAGTTTAACGATACCGAAAAAGAAAGTATTAAAAACGACCTGCAGCGCATGATTAAATTTGTAGAAAAATTAAATGAACTGGATACCACCGGTGTGGAGCCTTTACTGCACATGAGTGAGCAGGTAAATATTTTAAGAGATGATAAAGTAAAAGGAAGCATCAGCCGGGCAGAAGGATTGCAAAATGCACCGGTGCATGATGGGGAGTTTTTTAAAGTACCGAAAGTGATAAAGAAATAAGTTTAGAATATTGGGTTTAGACGTTTAGGGTTTAGAAGTTTAGAAAACTGTCAACCTAAACACCTCTAAACCCTAAACATCTAAACCCTAAACAAAAAAATATGCAGGGAATTATTCATTTAGAAAACATCCGCAAAAGTTATTATCTCGGTAAGCAGGAGTTGCAAGTGCTTAAGGGAATTAGTATTGATATATTTAAGAATGAGTACGTAGCTTTAATGGGTCCCAGCGGCAGTGGCAAATCTACCTTAATGAATATTTTGGGTTGCCTTGATAGCCCCAGCGGTGGCAAATACATTTTAAATGGCAAAGATGTTAGCCGCATGCCCGACAATGACCTGGCAGAAGTACGCAACCAGGAAATTGGATTTGTATTTCAGCAATTTAATTTATTACCAAGATTAACAGCATTGGAAAATGTGGCATTGCCATTAGTGTACAGCGGCATCAGCAAAAAAGAAAGAACAGAAAGAGCGATGGAAGTAATGGTAAAAGTAAAATTAGATGACCGCAGCCATCATAAACCAAACGAACTGAGCGGTGGCCAATGCCAACGTGTAGCTATTGCCCGTGCATTGATCAATAACCCTTCTATAATTTTAGCTGATGAACCTACCGGTAATTTAGACAGTAAAACCAGTTACGAAATAATGGATATTTTAGGTAAGATACATACCGAAGGCAACACTGTTATTTTAGTTACACACGAAGAAGATATTTCGATGTTTGCCCACAGGGTAATACGGTTAAGAGACGGCGTGATTGAAACCGATAAACAAAATGCAAGCCCTGCAACTATTGCACAGCCGGTGTAAAGCCCCCTCCGCCCCCTGAAGGGGGAACTGTAAACAGTATTATTCTTTGTTGCATTTTTTATCTACTTTCAGTTTTGAAAAAAATATTTATAAAACTTAAATTCTCCGCCGTGGCGGAATTGGGGCATGGCATTTAAAATTTATACAAAAACAGGCGACCTTGGTAAAACAAGTTTAATTGGCGGAACAAAAGTTGCTAAAAGCCATATTCGTATTGAAAGTTATGGTACGGTAGATGAATTAAACAGTTATGTGGGATTAGTGAGCGACAATATAAATGATGAGCACACAAAAATTATTTTAAAAGAAATACAGGACAGGCTTTTTACCATCGGTTCATCTTTAGCCTGCGACCCTGATAAGGAACCGCTGATGAAAATACCCGATTTAAAAGAAGAAGATATTGTGCTGCTGGAAAAAGAAATTGATTTTATGAACGAAACATTACCGGCTATGAAATCTTTTATTTTGCCCGGCGGGCATGTGGCTGTATCTACGGCTCATGTTGCCCGTTGTGTTTGCCGCCGTGCCGAAAGATTGTGTGTTAACATGCAGCAGCACGAAATATTTGTTGAACCTCTTGTAATAAAATACCTCAATCGTTTAAGCGATTATCTTTTTGTATTAGCAAGATTTATCGGGCATTTGCTGGGTGTTGCAGAAATTGCGTGGAAGCCGAGGATTAAAAGCCCCTAAATCCCCTCCCGAAATAATCGGGATAAATTACGGGGACTTTGAGCATTCTCCTTAAAACTTTCAACCTTTATTTCACCGCCTCAGTTATCACCTTTCCTACACAACCATTAGGCATTTGTATCTGCAGCATTGCAGCAATTGTTGGTGCAATATCCGTCATATATGTTTCCCGGTTGGTTTTGCCGGGCTTTACGCCCCAGCCAAAAAACACACAGGGTATATGTGCATCGTAAGGGTTCCACAATCCATGCGTAGTGCCTTTATTCCATCCATCAAAATAACCGGGCTTAAAAGTAAATTGTATATCGCCGCTACGTTTTACATTATAGCCGTTGGTGATCATTTGTTTTTGCGGCTCCGGTAATGCAGCTTCCTGTATTTTATCCAGCTCAAAAGCATTAATAATAAAATCTTTTTCTTTTAATGCATCAATTATAAAATGTGTAATCTCGTTTACATTTTTTTCTTTATCAATAATATTTTTTTTGTTTAAATACACCTGGTAATTCATTACCGTTTTAATGGCACTCTTTACAGCAAATTTTTCTTCAATGCGTTTATTTAATTCATTAACAATATCGCCATCTTCAAAAGTACCGCCGGGTATTTTATGTTCTTTTAAAAAAGCAGGTATGTGTGCCACGCCATGGTCGGCAGATAAAAATAACATGTAGTTTCCCTTACCCATTTTTATATCTAAATAAATTAAAAAGTTTTCTATGTCTTTATCCAAACGCAAATACGTGTCTTCCATTTCTACGCTGTTGGGGCCAAAAGCATGGCCAATATAATCGGTAGAAGAAATGCTCACTGCTAAAAAATCCGTTACAGTATTTTTTCCCAGCCCTTCACTTTCTATTGCAGCTTTTGCAAAATCTAAGGTATAAGTATTAGCAAATGGTGTAGTTCTAAAAGCTTCATATTTATCATTGGCGCCAATGGCAGAAAGTTTGTGCGGAAACACTACCGTTTTTTCTCCCCTGATAGTATTTTCATAAACCTTATCATCAGCAGTACTTAAATCATATTTGTTTAAGGGCAGCAAAGTATTCCAGTCGGTAGCCATCCATTTGCCCGGTACATCTTTATCATTATAAGCAGTAACCCATGTGGGTAATGCAGTCATGTAATGTGTGCTGGTTATCCATTTGCCGGCATCGTACCAGTAAGCCGCATTGCCACTGTGGCCAGCAGTTAAAATTGCACCACGGTATTTTAAAGCAATGCCTATCACTTTACTTTTAAAATTATTGCTCAACCTTAATTCATCGGTAATGGTGGTGGTCCACATATTTGCAGGGCTCATCTTGCCTGCCCTTCCCATATTGCCAACCGTATTTACAGTAGAGTCATCGG
>NZ_JANMUN010000079.1:0-1577 GCF_031391665.1 Ferruginibacter sp. | reverse complement strand
AATATTTTAGGCACATAAAAAATTAACGGCATTGAATTTGAAAACTTGTTAACGAAACAACAATAATTATGAAAAAGTCAATCCAGTCATTTTTTGTTTTCATTACTGCAGCAGGTTTAATTACCGGGTGTAATTCCAGTTCGGATTATGTTGACAGTACAACAACTACAACCACAACACCTATGTCGAGTGATACTGCCGTTACTGCATCGAATAATACAATGATGACAGATACCGCAATGGTTTCTAAAATGAATGACAGCATGGGGGTTAAAAAGATGGGAGATAAAAAAACGAAGAAAGCAAAGGTGATGATAGAAATGCCCACCGCAAAATACAGTGCAAGAAAGTTAGAAATGGATAAGCAGGGTTATTATAATTCATCAGAAGTATTACCTTCGTATCCGGGAGGGCAAAATGCACTGGAAAACTTTTTTAATAATAATATTGAGTATCCACAGCAGGCAACTGATAACGGTACAGAAGGAGTGGTTAATATAAGTTTTTTGGTAGATGAAAATGGAAAGATTACCTCGCCTGAAGTTGTAAGTAAAAAAGTAGGCGATGGTGTGGAAGAAGAAGCGATGAGAGTATTTAATAAAATGCCATCGTGGACGGCCGGGCAAATAAAAGGCAAGAATGTAAAAACACGATTTAGTTTACCGGTAAGGTTCCAGGTAAGTCAATAAATATTTAATTTCCGCTTTAATAATCTAATATTTAAAACAACACAATTATGAGACTTAAAAACTTTTTAAAAATTCTTTCACTGGCAATTTTTATGGCTGTATCAATTCCTGTAACATACGCATCTAATGCCAGCGTTACCGCAACAGGCGATCCTGTAAAAGATGCCAAAACATTTGCAGAAATTTCGCAAAGGGTTACGGAAATTCAAAACATGGACAAATCAAATTTGACCAGTGCAGAAAAAAAATCACTTCGTATGGAATTGATGGACATGAAGAAAAAAGCTGGTGGCCTGGATAAAAGGGTTTATTTATCTGTTGGCGCAATTATTATTATTATTTTGCTTTTGATACTTATTCTTTAATATTAAATTCTTCTACATACAGGGTTTTAGGATAAAACGCTTCGGTTAAATTTACCGGAGCGTTTTTTATTTAGCACTAATAAAAAATGCGCCTCAAATTTTGAGACGCATACAACAGATTTATTATAATTTTTTACATCCCCATCTTCTTCTTCAAATTTTCATCAATAGCATCTAAAAAAATTCTTCGGTGTATAAATAATTATCGCCGTGTTTTACTTTATTGCCATGGATACAAACCGCTAAATCTTTGGTCATCTTTCCGCTTTCTACTGTTTCAATACAAACTGCTTCTAAAGCATTGCAAAAATCAATCAAAGGCTGGTTACTGTCTAATTTACCACGAAAGGCCAAACCTCTTGTCCATGCAAAAATAGATGCAATAGGATTGGTAGATGTAGATTTACCTGCCTGGTGCTCCCGATAGTGGCGGGTAACGGTACCGTGTGCAGCTTCTGCTTCCATGGTGTTGCCATCAGGTGTTACCAAAACCGAGGTCATTAAACCTAAACTGCCAAAACCC
>NZ_JANMUN010000045.1:0-1643 GCF_031391665.1 Ferruginibacter sp. | reverse complement strand
TTTTGCAATAGCCTGCGCTAGCTGTGTGGCCTGGCTGGTAATTTGTATTTTTTTGTATTCTTCCTGCGCATGTGTAATAGTATCTTTTAATAATTTAGGATGATGGATGAGGGTGTATTTTGTTTCACCCATTTCGGCAGCAGTTTGTATATCTACATTGCCGTAGCCAAAAATACGGCCCATTAAAGGCTGGTCGTATTCTACATTATTTATTTTATCCAAAGGGCTTTCTTTGGAGTAGCGGGTAAAAAATCCGCTTTCATCCACCACCCTCATATTGGTAACACCCCATAAATTGTATTTCCAGTTGATGTATTCTATTAAAGGATAAATGGCCGTAATTAAAATAATTATAAATGCAATGGAATAATTGGTCATCAGTAATAATAAAATGGTAGTAAGCAGCAGCCATGCAAAAATGGGCAGCACTAATTTTATCCAGTGCTGGCGAATGATGATTAATAATTTTTCGTCTTTTTTTAATTGTGTTCTCATGTTATAAAGCTGATAACCGGTTTATAAATTTCTTTTATTTTGTAATGCAGTATCGAAGCATTAAAATTTCTATCCATTATAAATATACAATCATTATTAATTGCAGGCTTCAAAAAATGTGTGCGTTTAAAATTATTGCCAGCAAATTTAGCGTAAAGAAAATGAGAAAAGAAGTTATCGCAGCCGTTCTCAGTGTAAACGCTGCCATCTCCTTTTTTCTGCGTTAAAAAATTATTACGATAATTTGAATTATGCTCCTCAAAAATTATAGTATTTAAATTTGTATTTTTGGGCATGACACCAGAACGCAACGAACGCCTTACAAAAGTTTTAAATAAACGCCAGCCCGATATTACTGTAGTTTTAGAAAATGTTTTTGATCCGCATAACATTAGCGCTGTAATGCGTACCGCCGATGCCGTGGGTATGCAGGATATTTTTATTTTGAATAATAAAATTCCTCCGCACAGAAAGTGGGGAGCAAAAAGCAGTTCCAGCGCTGCCAAATGGTTAACGGTGCACCAATACACCGATGCCAGCGAATGTTTTGCAGAATTACGCAAACGCTATAAAAAAATTTACACCACACATTTAAGCAGCGATGCAGTTGGATTGCATGAGTTAAATTTAACTGAACCTGTAGCATTAGTTTTTGGTAACGAACATAGCGGCGTTAGCGAAGAAATTATTGCTATGGCCGATGGCAATTTTATTATTCCGCAGGTGGGTATAATAAAATCGCTGAATATTTCTGTGGCCTGTGCAGTTACTTTGTACGAAGCCTACCGGCAAAAAAATAATGCAGGGCATTATGATGCCATAAAATTACTTGGCGAAAGATTAGAAGGATTAAGGAATGAATGGGGATTTTTAGAAGAGTAATTTCTGTCTGAACGCAGATTTGGGTGGATTTTAAAAGATTAATAGGATTTATCATTTTTAAAATCCTTTTAATCTTTTCAAATCTCCGTTCAGACAAATGCAATAACTTTATTGCTCCAAAACTTTACACATGAAAAGATTTTTTTCTATTTTATTTTTATTAATTGCTTTTTCCGCAACCGCACAAAACAAAAAACCACTCGATCATACCGTTTACGATAGCTGGAAAAGCATTGGCGAACGCATGATAAGCAACGATGGAAAAT
>NZ_JANMUN010000006.1:0-42780 GCF_031391665.1 Ferruginibacter sp. | reverse complement strand
CCTCATGGATATTGAAATGCCGGGCATAGATGGCATAACAGCCACCGGCTATATTACAAAAAAATGGCCCGATTTAAAAATTCTGATACAAACAGTATTTGAAGATGACGATAAGATTTTTAAAGCCATCTGTGCCGGGGCGTCGGGTTATATTCTCAAATCCACTTCACCGGCACGGCTTGTAGAGTCTGTTCAGGAAGTTTATAATGGAGGCTCGCCCATGAGCCCTTACATAGCCAGCCGGGTATTAAAACTCTTTCAACAGTTTGCCCCAACGGAGCAGCAGGAGGGTAAAGACTGCAGCCTGACCAGCCGGGAAAAAGAAATTCTTTTATTGATGGTGGAAGGAAACCAGCAGCAACATATTGCGGATAAAATTTTTATTTCTTATGAAACGGTACGTACTCATATAAAGCGTATCTACAAAAAACTCCATGTGGCTTCTGCCTCCGAAGCCGTAGCTAAAGCCATTCGGCAGCGTATTATTTGATTACCACATTCCTTCTTTACAACTCCAAAAATTCACCCACGGGGGTGACAGTTACCCTCATCCGGTTTTCGCAATTTCACACTATTGAAAAAGTGTAAACTTATTTTTTAACGATAAAATAGTAAGTGTATGAAAAAGCAATTTTATGTTTCTGCAGGTTTGTTTGTTGCCGTATTGCTTACAACAACAGGTGTTTCATTTGTACCTGCAAAAAATAATGACAGGGTTTACAGCGAACGGGATATTACCACAGCAGAGTATCAATTTGCACTTTCTATTTTTGAACGGGAATTTCCTCCTAAAGACATGATAACCCTCACCAACAGCACCGGCTTTGGCGGAAGACCTTATGTAAGACCTTCCATAAACGGCGGTGTGCAGATGAACCTTGGCAGCATCTACACCAACCCCCTTGCTACACAGGCCAGCAGAGAACTTTTTGCACATGAACTAACCCATGCCTGGCAGTTAGAACATTATGGAAAAGTGTGGTTTCTTACGCAGGCAATAACAAACCAGGTAGTTGACGGAGCTCCTTATGACTATGTATGTGATGCTGCTAAAACCCTCGGCGATTACAATGCAGAGCAACAAGGCGAAATTGTAAAAGACTATTACAAAAAAAACACCTGTGCCACTGCTGTGGCCCGGCCATTAAGAAGTGCCACCTGGAAATTACTAACCGGCAGCGATGCGGTGGATATGGCCGTTAGTAATGGCGGTACATACTACATGGTAAATACTGCCGGACTCATTTACACATATAATACAGCAATTAACGACTGGAACAGAATTTCAGGAAGTGCCGGAAAGACAATAGCCGCCAATGCCGGAAAAGTTTGTTTGGTAAACAGTGCCGGTAAAATATATGAACTGTCTGGATCAGCCTGGAAGCAAATGCCCGGTAGTGATGGAAGAGATGTAGCCATTGATGGCGATGGAACGATATGGATGGTGAATACCGCCGGTAAAATTTATAAATATAATGGTAGCAAATGGAACCAGATGCCGGGCAGCGACGCCACAAGAATTGCTGCTGGCGGTACACAGGTATGGATGGTAAATACTGCGGGTAGATTATATCAATTTACCGGCACAGGATGGAAAGAGATTTTGGGAAAGATAGCATTAGACATAACGGTGTCTAACGATGGTAAAGTTTTTTTAACCAATGCGGGGGGTAAAATTTTTCAGCAAAACGGCCTTGCATGGACAGAGCTTGATGGAAGTGATGGAAGAAAGGTTTCTGCTAATAACAACAAACTGGTATTGGTAAACTCAAAAGGCAGGATGTATTTCAGAGCTTATTGACCAAAGTTTTAAATGAAAACAAACACAGCTTTAGTATTTCAAAACAAAAAAATTAATTGCACCTCATTTTAATAAAATAGTGAAATGAAAAAAATCTTTCTTTTAGTTATTACCTGCACACTGTTGCTTATGCCTTTCACCTTCTCCCAAAACGTAGGCATCGGTACTGCTACACCCAACGAAAAACTTCATGTTGCAGGTAATGTAAAAGCCGATACTATAAAACCCAATGCTATAAAGCTTACACCTAATGCTGGCATTGGAAAAATTTTAACCAGCGATGCCGCAGGTAATGCAAACTGGCAAACCAATGTTATGGCCGGAAGTGCAGGGTTTGGTCCCTGGGGTGATTGTAGTACAAATGCTATAAGCGAATACAACCCGGTAGCAGATACTGCCGGCGCAAGCGCTGATTATTTTGGAAACAGTATATCAGTTTCCGGCAACTATGCAGTTGTGGGGGCATATGGGGATGATGTTGGAGCAAATGCCGACCAGGGTTCTGCCAGTTTTTACCAATTCAATGGAGTTAACTGGATACTGGTTCAAAAAATAACCGATGCAGCCGGGGCAGTCAATGACAATTTCGGCAAAAGCGTATCTGTATCCGGCACTTTTGCTATTATCGGTGCTTACCTAGATGATGTTGGGGCAAATGCCGATCAGGGTTCGGCAAGCATTTATCAATTCAATGGAACTAACTGGGTGCTGATGCAAAAAATAACCGATGCAACCGGTGCTGCCGGAGATCATTTTGGAACTTCAGTTTGCATCTCAGGTAACTATGCTATTGTTGGGGCAGATCAGGATGATATCGGTGCTAATCTTGAACAAGGTTCTGTTAGCATTTACCAATTTAATGGAACAAATTGGGTGCTGATGCAAAAAATAAACGACGCCACCGGAGCAGCCGCTGATTTATTTGGATGCAGTGTGTCTATTTCCGGCAACTATGTAATTGCAGGGGCATATAGTGATGATGTAGGTGCAAATTCAAGTCAAGGTTCCGTTAGTATTTACCAATTTAATGGAACTAACTGGGTACTAATGCAAAAAATAACAGATGCTAGTGGGGCACCCAATGATTTTTTTGGATTCAGTGTCTCTATTTCGGGCAATTATGCCATTGTTGGGGCATTTACTGATGACGTAGGTGCCAATGTAAATCAGGGTTCGGCCAGCATTTACAAGTTTAATGGAACTGGCTGGCAGTCCATGCAAAAGATAACTGAGGTTACAGGAACAGGAAGTGAAAATTTTGGTTATAGTGTATCTATTTCGGGTGACTATGCCATAGTAGGTGCCAGGCTCGATGCAATCGGTGGCAATAGCATTCAGGGTTCAGCTACTATTTTTCAAAGAGTGGGTATGGGATGGGGCAGGCTTCAATTTGTAACAGACCCACTTGGCAATGCAAACGATGGTTTGGGTACTGCAACGGCTATAGATGCCATTAGCAAGCGATTTTTAATTAGTGCCACAGGTTATCCGGAATCAACCGGCATCGGCAAGGTTGTTTTTGGAAAAATAAACTAACTGAAATGAAAAAAATATTCATCCTTCTTGGGCCTTGCATCCTGTGCCACATTCCTTTCACATTTTCGCAAAACGTAGGCATCGGAACCATCACACCTGCATTTAAGTTAGATGTAAAAAACGGCAGCATCAATACTGATTCGGTTTACCGCATCGGTGGTAAAAGGGTATTGTCAACAAATCTTCAAAATACATTTGCTGGTATTGGCATAGCCAATTTATCAACGGGAGACTATAATACGGCTGTTGGAAACGAAGCTCTTTATTCCAATACAACCGGAGAGAGGAACACGGCTCTGGGCTTGTGGGCATTATACAGCAACACGTCAGGATATTACAATACCGGAGTTGGAAAATCTGCACTTCATTTAAATTCAAACGGCGATGCTAACGCGGCTTATGGCTACGAAGCTCTTTATTACAATACCGCTTCATTTAACACGGCGGTCGGTTATCATGCAATGCTTTTTAATAGTGGTGGCTATCAAAATACAGCCAATGGTTACGAAGCCCTTACTCGTAATACCACCGGTTATTTTAATACCTCGATTGGGTCACAATCATTGCTTTTCAATACAACAGGAACCCGAAATAGCGCTACCGGCACTAAGGCTCTTTATTCCAATTCCTTAGGTCATTACAATACTGCCAACGGGTATGGAGCACTTTATGGAAATACCCAGGGAACTTACAATACTGCCCATGGCTATCAGGCACTTTATTCAAACAACTTTGGTGATTTCAACACGGCATGTGGCACCGAGACACTTTATTCCAACACAGCCGACAGAAATACAGCCCTAGGTTATAACACACTTTATACGAATACGATAGGTTTTCAAAATACAGGTGTTGGTTATTATACTCTGGTTAATAATATCACAGGCGATAACAATACCATGATTGGAAGTTTTAGTGATGTAAGTTCTGGTGATCTATCTAACGCTACTGCTCTTGGTTACTCTACAAAGGTTGACGCCAGCAATAAAGTGCGGATAGGTAATGCTTCTGTGACTTCCATCGGCGGTCAGGTAGGTTGGTCAACTTTTTCTGATGGACGCTACAAACAAAATATACAGGAAGATGTTCCGGGCATCGCCTTTATTAGTAAGCTTCGCCCTGTTACTTATACTGTTGACGTAAAAAACCTTGATGAAAATTATTACAAACTAAAGCCAGTTATGGCTGCTGCCAACACTCCGTACCGGCATACCGGTTTTATTGCACAGGAAGTGGAACAAAGTGCAACAGCACTTGGTTTTAATTTTAGTGGTGTAGATAAACCGCAACAACCGGATAAATTGTACGGTTTGCGGTATGCGGAGTTTGTGGTGCCGCTGGTGAAAGCGGTTCAGGAACTTTCAAAAGAGAATGATGAATTGAGAAAACTAAGTGCAGAGCAAAAGAAACAAAATGAAGAACTGTTGAAACGTATTGAAAAACTTGAATTGTTTATAGCTATTAAAAAATAGAGATATGAAAAAAATATTTTTTTTAATTGTGCTTTGTGCCTTCTTCTTTATGTCTTTCACCTTTTCCCAAAACGTAGGTATTGGCACTGCCACACCCAATGCATCTGCACAACTTGATATTTCCAGCACAACAAAAGGAGTACTCATACCCCAAATATCGCTAGATAGTTTGAAAGATGTGACAAGTGTACTCAACCCGGCAAATGGCTTGATTATCTACAATACAACACAACCTGGTGCTAAGAATGATGTAGTTCGTGGTTATTATTATTACAGTACAGTTTCTGGAACATGGATAAGGTTAGCTGATAATTTTAATGATAACAATTGGCAAAATGGAGGTTTACTTGGTGTTCAGTTACGCAATAAAACCAATGGAGTTGAAATGATGGATAATTTTGGGGGTTCAAGTATTAATTACAATCCTAAACTAAAAATTTTAAGGGCAGTAGATTCTGCAACACTGAATTCCAAAAATAATATTCCTGTACTGGTACTTTCCGGCGTTACTAAAAAAACAATTGCCGGATGGGGAAACAGGCAAAAAACAAGCTTAATATTTGAAAATAGTTACCTGCTTGCTGATGGTACCACATCTGGTACAAGTTCAGTCGGTATTTCTGCTTATACAGAGAATACCACTGCTATTGCTAACAGTTTAACAAATGGGCTTGGATTTTATACATTTTCTCCACCACATAATACTGCAGCACTTGATACACCTACACTGAGTATGTACAGGCGTAATGTAGGTATTGGTACCTATGTAACAGATATTAATAGTGTTGCTGATGGCAGGTTGCAGGTATCCGGTTTTGGCAATGGAGACCAGCTATCCTTGCGTCATCCGGCAAATGCAATCTTCAAATGGGGATTCTATGTAAGTTCTATAGATTCCTCACTTAATTTTTATTATAACGGCTCGTTGCGGTCTAATATAGACAGGGTTACTGGTGTTTATACGGCGCTATCTGACAGAAGTAAGAAAAAAAATATCAAGCCAATGATGTCTGTACTGGAAGCAGTGATGAAGGTGCCTCCTTATAGTTTTAATTATTCAGACAGTAAAGATACAGACAGGAGTATGTTTGGATTTATGGCACAGGATATTCAACCCTTTTTTCCGGAACTTGTATATAAACGGTATGACCGGGATATTACAAAACCAGTTCTTACTATGGATTATAGCGGTTTGGGTGTTATTGCTATAAAAGCAATTCAGGAACAGCAAGTAATTATACAGATGCAACAGCAGGAGATTAAAGAAATAAAAAAAGAAATTGATTTACTGAAAGAACAAAATATAATGCTGATAAAATTATTGAATAAGAAAAATTGAGTGTAAAAAAACTTCTCCTTTTCACCTTGTATTATATTCCCGGAGATTTAAGGGTTTTAAAAAATACATTTTTAAAAATTAAAACTTATAATACTCTTTCATCCTCGTCATCAGCATGTCTTTTTTTCTACGGGATACTTCCACTTCATGATTATTGGAAAGGATAATTGTTCCCCCTTCGCCACGTACATATTCTTTTACATGCTCCAGGTTTACCATAAATGATTTATGGGTGCGGATAAAATTGCTGTCTTCGAGCAGTTCTTCATATTCGTGAATGGGTTTACTTGCACAAATAGTTGGCCGGTTGGTAAAATGAAAATTGGTGTAATTACTGCTGGCTTCGCAATAAATAATATCCTGTATCTGCACTACCTGAAAACCTTTAACCGAAGGAATGCATAATTTCATTTTTTGTGAGCCGCCTTTGTGCTGCATGTTGTGCAAAAAAGTTTCAATGTTTTGCCCGGCAGATTTTTCATCCAATTTTTTCTGAACTCTTACCACCGCCTCCTTTAATAATTCATCATCAACCGGCTTTAATAAATAATCAACAGCGCTAAACTTAAAAGCCTGAGTCATATAATTACTGTGTGCAGTTACAAATATTATTTCAAAATTTATAGCGGGCAGGTTATGCAGCAGATCAAAACCGTTTGTTTCCGGCATGGCGATATCTAAAAAAACCAATTGCGGCTGAAGGTTTGTTATGGCATCAGTTGCTGCCGCCGCACTGCTGCAGGTTGCAATAATTTCTACTGTGTCGCAATGTAACTCCAGTAATTTTTGTAAAGAGCTAAGCCCTCTTGGTTCATCATCCACCAAAATTGTTTTTATTGTAGTCATGGTTCGTTTATTTCAATTGGTAAATGGAGTGTAACTAAAGTGCCGGTTTCTTTTTGGCCTGCAATATCTTTTTTATCCTGTATGGCAACACTGCTTTGCAGTTTGTATTTTTCGTTTAACAGAAAAATACGGTTTTTAATATTTTCAATACCAACCGAATTATGCAAATTGCCGTTGCCCGAACTTTGCCAAACAGATGTTTTTTTATTTTCTAAAGATTGATTAATGCCAATGCCGTTATCATCAATGGTGCATACCAATTGATGATTTTGCTTTACAAAATTAACATTGATATGAATGTTTTTGTTTTGGCTGGTTACACCATGCCAAATGGCATTTTCAATAAAAGGTTGAATGAGCATGGGCGGTAGGATAGTTTCATCTGCATCTAAATCTTTAGCAACTGTTAAAGTGCAGGTAAAATTGGCATTGCGTATTTGTTCCATTTCCACATAGCGGCTAAGATAATCCATAGTATTGCGAAGAGAAATAAAAGGCTGGCCTGATTGATCTAAGGTAACTCTTATCAGGTGAGCAAACTTACTGAGAAAATGAGACGCCTCTTTATTCTCATTGCTTAAAATCATTTCCCGTATACTGTTGAGGCTGTTAAAAATAAAATGAGGATTCATTTGTGCCCTCAGTGCCATCATTTCTGTTTCAGTTATTTTTTGTTTTAATGTAGCTTCCCGGCGTATAACCCCAATTCTTCTTCTTACAAAAGAAGTAATAAAACCAGTTAGCAGCGAAAGGGCAACTATCCTGAACCACCAGGTTTTCCACCAGGGAGGATGAATAGTGATATTCACTGTTGTAATTCCTTTGCTCCACTTGCCATCGCTATTTGCCGAGCGGAGTTCGAAAAAATATTCCCCGGGCGGCAAGCTGGTATAACTCACAAAATTTCTGTTGCCACAATTTGTCCAGTTATCGGTAAGCCCTTTTAACCGGTAAGCAAACTGGTTATTATTTTGATTGGAAAAATTAGTTACTGCAAAATAGAGTGTAATAAAATTCTGATTGTATTTAAGAGAAATATTGCTGATACGGGAAGGTGAAGTTTTCGATTGCAGGGGAACATCGTTAACCTGTATTGCAGTAATGAGTGGCACAGGGCTAAAATCATTTTCTTTTAATGCAGCAGGGTTAAACTTTGTAATGCCACCTACGCCACCAAACAAAAGCGAACCATCGCTTTGCTTATAAACACAGGCAGTATTATATTCTAAAAAAGATAGGCCATTACCCATATTATAATGTTGAACGGAATATTGATTTTGTGGATTTATTTTATAGATACCCGTATTGGTGCTTACCCAAAAAAAACCCTGGTTATCTTTTTCTATTGCATAGCATACATTAGAAAAACCGGCTGTATTTAAGATAAGCTGTTTAATCACTTCATTCTTTTTAAAATCATACAACAAAATTCCGTTATCGGTAGCCAGCCAAAACAATTGTCCATCAGCTAACAGGTGCCTTACATAAATGGCGTATTTTTTAACCGGGTCAATAATTTCAAAAGTAGATTTAAGGTAATTATATTTACCCAACCCCGCACCTACAGTACATATCCATACCGTATTGTTTTCATCTTCGTACATGTACCTGCCAAGGTAGGCAGTTGGCCAGGTAATGCTGGCAGGAAGAGAAACCCAGCGTTTGTCTTTTAATGAAAAAAATACAGGACCGTTTTCTCCGGTTATCAAAAGGCTGTCGGCTTTTTTAAGTTTTATTATACCATAGAGTTTTTTTGTTGTTAGCAGATCTTTGTTTTCTTTATAGTTGATTTGTTTTCTTTTTCTGTCCAGTTGCATTAATCCTCCCCAGCTTGCTATCCACAAATTGTTTTTATCATCTTCCGTAATATCATAAATGGTATTACTTACTATCCCAATTTTTGATGATGCTGAGTAAGTATGAAATTTGTTGGCTGCAATATCCCATTCTGCTATTCCCTGGTTTTGTGTGCCAATATAATATGCACCATCCATGCATTTGTACATATCAAAAATCATATTGTCGGGGAGTGAGGCAGGTTTTGATGGTTCGTTACTTATACTGGTAAACTGGTATTTCAACGGATCGTATTTTGCAACACCACTTCCGCTAAGACCACACCAAATAATTCCCTGCCTGTCTTTAAATAATGACAATACAAAATTTTTGCCCGGCGAACGTCCGTCATACCGGTCATGAGTAGCTGTTTGTACAGTTGCGGTTTTCTCATCGTATTGTACAATGCCATTACCCCTTGTGCCTATCCATAACTTATCGGTTGCATCTGTTATAAAACACCCGACACCATCAGTTTGTATTTTAAAAGGAGCGATGTTGCTGGTTTGTTCAACAGGACCGTTAATTACAAAGCATCCCTGTGTAAGTGTACCTATCCATAAGGCGCCCTGATACGAAAATAAATCCCTTATTTCAGGAAAAAAGTATTGAGGATGCAGTAACTGTGTTTTATAACTGGCCCCCTCAGGAAGTAAAGAATAGAGATTGTTTAAAAGCCCAACAATTATTTTTCCATTATGCTCCACTAAACTGCTTACCCTGGTTTTATTGGTGCTATCATCAAAAAAAGAAGTTATTGATTGTAACGCAGTGTTAAGGTGTATAAGACCGTTATTATATGTTATAAACCAGTATTCATTTTTTTCGAAGGAGATAATTTTTTTCACCGGCACTTTTTCAAGGCTGGCGCCAAAAGTAAAATGATCTGCTATGCTCACCAGCGAATCGATAGCAGGATCATAAAGGCAGGTGCCCTGCAAAGTGCCTACCCATAATAATTTTTTTTGTGTGTCAAAAAAAAGGGAGGAAATATAATTGGAAGGAAGTTTTTTACCGATGTTGTTTTGAGGTAAAAATATTTTGAACTGCTTTCCGTCATACCTGTTCAGCCCATCCTGTGTACCAAACCACATAAACCCATCATCATCCTGTGCAATGGCATAACAACTGTTTTGAGATAGACCCTGTTCGGAAGAATAATTTTCAAATAAAAGCGGCTGACTGTTTACGGACATTGAAAAAGCCAATGAAATAAATACTATAATCCAAAAGTTTTTATTGAAAAAATAAGTACACATAATTAATACTTCAACGCAATTAGCAAAGTTAATACTGTAAAATACTACTGTTAAACTACACATAAATTCACCAACAATGTTGTGATAACTGATGCTGCATTATTGGTTATGATAAAAGTAGTAAGAGTTTAATTAAAAAAAACGCCGTAAACACAATCAAAACCGCCATTATTGAAAAGCCATTACCCACCTTCCTGTCATTTAATAATTTTATAGAGTTCTTTTCTGTACAACAAAATTTTATTTAGGGATGATATTCTTTGCTTATTTAAATAAAAGTGTACTTGGTCCTCAGGTTAAATAATTTCTATCCGGCAAATAAAAAATTTAATTCATTTTAAAACTGTGTATGATGAAAAAAATATGCTTACTTTTTTACTATTTATTTTTTTTCCAATGTTTTTTGTATTCTCAAAACATTGGCATAGGTACACTAACACCCACCCGTGCAAAATTGGAAGTGCATGGCGCAGTTGATGCTACTACAGCCATATTCGGCGGCGAAAGCAGTGGAGTATCCATACAACGCAACTGGCCGGGCATCGGGTTCAATACATATTGGAACAATGGCAACCGGTACCTGATAAATGGTTTTGCGGCCAAACAGTATCTTGATCCCAGCAGTGGGAATATGTATGTCGATATGTTTTCAAACGGAGCCGCAGGCGGGCTTCCACCCATTACGGCTCGTGCACTTACACTTTCATCAATTGGAAATGTGGGCATTAAAGGGGCCGGTACCAATGCCGAATTACAATTGCCCAACACGATAAGTAACCGCAAATTAGTTTTTTGGGAATCGGCAAACAACGACCACCAGTATTTTGGTTTAGGTATTGAACCGGGCACTATGCGTTATTCGGTTGCCGGCACTGATAATGTACACCGTTTTTACGCAGGCACTTCAGGGGGGTCATCGCAATTGCTCATGAGTATTTGGGGAAATAAAAACCTGATCATTGGTACACAAAATGGCGGAAGTAAAGTTGGCATTAACAGCATAAGCCCTTTATATCCGCTGGAAATTGTACAGACAGGCGGCAGGGGACTCGCCATCATTGATCCCAATACTTACAATTATTTTGGTTTGAATACCAACCTGTTTGGTTCAACCAACAATCTATATATTTTATACAACGATGCCGGTGTTGCATTCATAAAATCTGATGGCAGCTATCACAGCGGCAGCGACGAACGCCTGAAAGAAAACATCACGCCCATGCCCGAAACGCTTTCAAAACTCCTGCAGCTAAGGCCGAAAAGCTATACCATGAAATACAATAACCCTGATAAAAAATCAAGCCTTGGATTAATTGGCCAGGAGTTAAATAATTATTTCCCCGAATTTGTTTCAATAACTGATGGTGCCAGTTTTGGGCACAAAGAAATAGAGGAACTCTATGCCGTAAACTATAGTGGCTTATCGGTAATTTCCATCAAAGCCATACAGGAGCAGCAGCAGCAAATAATTGATTTACAAAAAAGAATGCAATTGCTGGAAGATCAAAATAAAATGCTGATTCAGTTATTAAAAAACAAAAAATGATTGTATGAAAAAGTTATTGCTTCTTCCGCTTATCCACTGCTTTTTTTTACCCGTACCTGCACAACCTACTTTTAATGTAGGCATCGGCACAGTAAACCCTACCCGTGCAAAATTAGAAGTGCATGGCGCTGAAGGTGCAACCAGCGGCATATTTGGAGGAGAAAGTAGTGGTATAAGTCTGCAACGCAACTGGCCCGGCATCGGTTTTAATGAATATTTTTCTACAAGCAGCAAGTACATGACCAATGGTTATGGCGCCAAAATTTTGTTTGATCCAACTGTTGGATACATGGCTGTAGATATGTTTGGGAATGGCAGTGCTAATGCCAATACATTTGGCACAAGGGCATTAACAATAGGCAATAATGGAAATATAGGTATTAAAATAGGTGCAACCAACGCTTCGCTCTGTGTATTAAAAGCAGGCAACTTTGAGGGCGCTGCAATATTTGGAGGAACTACTTATAACTCACATTTTAATTATGCTGCCGCAGAAGATACTTACATAAGGGCAGGAAGAAATAATGGCAAAGTAATTTTAAATGATATTCCCGGAGGTCATATAATTATTGGCAACGGGAGCAGCAAAATTGGGGTTAATAATGGCAGCGGTGTTCCTTATTACACACTCGAAATTCGTCAGGCAGATAACAGGGGTTTAGGGCTTATTAATCCAAATGGTTTTAATACCTGGGAATTACTAAACAACGTGGTTGAATTAAGATTTCAATATAACGGTAATACAAGTTCTTATATTCAACCCAATGGTAATTATGTTCAGGTTTCTGATACAAGGCTCAAAAAAAATGTGGAGAAAATACCCTCGGTATTTGACAAAATAATGCAGTTAAAGCCGGTAATATATGAAATGAATAATAGTAATCCCGGGCAGGAAAAAAGTATTGGTTTTATAGCACAGGAGGTAAAAAAATTATTTCCCGAATTGATACATACCAGTAAAGGAAAAAGTAACGGATATGGCGAAATTAATGACCTGCTCCTTATGAACTACAGTGGCTTTGGAGTACTGGCCATTAAGGGTATTCAGGAGCAACAGCAACAACTAATTGAAATGAAAAAGGAAATTGACTTGCTGAAAGAACAAAACAAATTACTGATGCAATTATTAAAAAAGTAAAGACATCAAATGTGCAGACAGAAAATTTTTTTATCTAAAAAAGCGCAAATTGTTTACACCGGTTTTATAGTACAGGATGTAGAAAAAGCAGCAAAAGAAATTGATTATAATTTTAGTGGGGTAGATGCTGCTAAAGTCGATAAAGACCTTTATGGTTTGAGGTATAAAGCGTTTGTAGAGTCATTAGTAAAAGTGGCGCAGGAGCTTTCAAAACAAAATGATGATCTGCTGAAACGTATTGAAAAATTGGAAATCCTTCTTACACAAAAAAATAATTCAGCATGAAAAAGAAAATTTTACTTTATTATTTTGTAGCTGCGATTGCTGTTTTTATTTTTTCAAAAAACTCTTTCTCACAAAACGTAGGCATTGGCACCACTGCACCAAACGCCAAAGCAGCATTGGAAATAAAATCAACAGATAAGGGTGTTTTATTTCCACGGCTTACAACCGCTCAGCGTAATGCTATTACCAATCCACCGGATGGCTTGCATATATATAATAAAGACGAACGGTGCCTAAATTATTATGACTCTTTATATCAGATATGGAATTGCTATTGTGCAGATTGCCAGGCTGTGATCATCAATATCACGGATGATATATGCAATGTTGATTTTTATAATCAATTTGCTAAGTACAATCCTGCCAAAAAATATATCATCAACCTGAACACCGATGTTTATATCTATGGTTGCAACCCCGGTGATACAGCTTTATCGTTTAGGAATATGCCAAATGGCACATCCATCATAATCAATAATAATTATGGATTTATAATTGGTGCCGGAGGCAAAGGCGGTAAGGGACAAATGGAGCCGGGCAGTGGGAGTTGCAGTATCTTCTTTCTCCCTGCAGAACCAGGTCAGGCAGGGGGAGCAGCTATAGTAACGAAGGCAGGAGTAATGGTTACAGTAAATAATTACGGACAAATTGCAGGCGGTGGTGGAGGTGGTGGAGGAAGTAATAAAGGAGCAACTTCAGGGTATGGTGGAGGTGGAGGTGGTGGAGCAGGACTTGCTTTTGCTCCTGGTGGAACGGGTGGTGGACTTTTTAGTCAGACATGCGGCACATTCGGATGCGGCCCATGTTTGCCGAATTATCTTAGTCAAGCTGGAGCCAGCAGTACTAATATCACTCCTGGTAATGGTGGGTTAGGATATAACGGTGGTCCCTCAGGCGGTAATGGCGGAAACCGTGGACAGTCAGGACAAAATGGAAATGTTGCTGCTGGTGGTGCAGCTGGCAAAGCGATTGGCGGCGGTAGCGGAAACATTATTATAAATATTGGCGGTGGACAAAGCTTTGGTATTGTAGATTAATTTTTTTTATGAAAAAATATTTCAGACTTTTTTATTTTTTATTTCTTATTCCCATTCTGTATGTGCCGGAGAATTCCTTTTCTCAAAACGTAGGCATTGGCACTACCACACCTGCAGAAAAACTTGATGTAAATGGAAATATTAATGTTACCGGAACTATTAAAACTAATGGTGTAGATGGTGCCGCCAATCAGGTGTTGATGAAGAATAGTAGTGGTGTTTTGGCATGGGGTAATATGGTTGAGTATAAAAATTATACAACTTTTTTGTTTACTACATCTGGGGCTAATCAATCGTGGATAGTACCTGCTGGTGTAACAAAAATTAGTGTACAAGCTTGGGGAGGAGGGGGCAAGGCCCATAGTGTGTGCTGTATTAATATAGCCGGAGCTGGTGGCGGTGGCGGTGGATATATTGAGGGCTACTTAGCAGTGGTACCTGGTACAACTGTTAATATTGCAGTTGGTTCAGGTGCAAATAGTACTATAAATTTTGCACAGTTCAGTACCATAACATACAACAGCCAAACCTTATCTGCATGGCCAGCTTCCAATGCTTCGGCCAATTCAGGAAATGAAATTTTGCCCGGAATTGGAGGAACATTTTCAAGTAATATTCCTAATTATATAGGAATGACCGGGGAGAATGGAAAACCTAGTATTGTAAGGTTTGATCAGGTATCAACTTCAGAATTTACAAGGGCTATTTATCATGGAGATGGTGGTAATGCTCCAAATACCCTTTATACTGCTGGAAAGGGCGGATTCTCCTCAACAGGTACCATTAGTTATTCACTTTCGATTGGTAGCAAAGGGACTGTGCCTGGCGGTGGCGGTGGTGCCGGTAACTATACTAGTGATAACGCAGGTGGAAACGGAATGGTAATCATACGTTATTAAAGAGCTCTGTTGAATAACAGAGAAACAATAAAAAACGGAAACATGAAAATTAAACTACAACCCAACAAAAAAAATTGATACCTGGGCTATTTATATAAGCCTCCAGAAGTTGGTAGTACTGTTGTTCATAAAGAATTAATATACCATTAAGAATTTGATGCATCTGTCACAATAAAAACTGTATTTGGAAAAGCAAATTAACTGTTATGAAAAAAGTATTTATCAACTTTTCTTTTTTAATGGCCTTTGCCTCTTTGTCATTTTCTCAAAATATCGGTATTGGCACCACCACACCCAACGCATCTGCACAATTAGATATCAGCAGCACTACAAAAGGTCTGCTAATACCAAGAATGACATTGGCGCAGCGGATAGCAATAGCAACACCTGCAACAGGTTTATTAGTTTATCAATCAGATATTGCCGACAGCTGTTTTTATTGGTACGATGGATTGGCCTGGATAAAATTGCAAAGTGCAAAAAGCGGATGGAACCTTACAGGTAATGCAGGTGCAGATCCATCTCTGCATTTTATTGGCACTACTGATAACCGGGTATTAAATTTTAAAGTAAATAATATTAAATCGGGAATAATAGATCATGTTAATTATAACGCTGCATTTGGTTTCTCAGGCCTGTTAAACAATTCATCAGGCACACATAATACAGCAATTGGTTTTGGATCGATGTTGAGTAATACTATTGGCAATTATAATACATCAATGGGGGCATTTAGTTTTTATAACAATGTATCCGGCATCAGGAACACAGCCATTGGTACGTCTGCACTTTTTTCTAATACTGCTAATGATAATACTGCGGTGGGTTATGAGTCGATGAATCAATCTTCATCAGCAACAGCAACAAATAATACAGCAGTTGGCTCCAATGCTTTAAGACAAAATATTTCTGGCACTTCCAATACAGCAATTGGCGATTCAGCAGGGTTTACTTCAACTGCTGGCAGTTATACCGTGTCGGTTGGTAAAAATGCAGGGAAAAATAATACAGGTTCATGGACAACTATTATTGGTATAGATGCAGGTAAAGTAAACACAGCTTCAGGAAATCTGTTTACCGGTTCAGCATCCGGAATGAAAAATACATCCGGATCTGGTAATACTTTTGTTGGCGATAATGCCGGCAGAGAGAACATAACGGCAAGCGGTAACTCCTTTTTTGGCTCCTTTGCCGGCTCGTTAAGTACAGGTGCCAATAATGCTGCATTCGGACAAATTGCTTTGGCATCCAATACCTCTGGCGCAGGTAATGCTGCTTTTGGTACTTGGGCATTAAACAGAAATACTACCGCAAGTGCAAACACTGCAGTGGGGTCAAGTGCCTTATTTTTTAATACAAGCGGGTCAAGCAATGCCGCCACAGGATTTCATTCGTTGTTTAATAATAATACCGGCAGTTTCAATACAGCATCAGGCTACGAAGCGTTGGAAGGGAACCTAACGGGAAATAACAATACGGCTATAGGTTACCGTACATTGTATGAAAATACGTCGGGCTACAGTAATATTGCTATCGGAACATCGGCATTAAGATTGAATACAGATCGTAGTAATTTGGTAGCTATCGGCGATTCTACATTATTTAATAACAGCACAGGTTTTGAAAATACTGCCGTTGGCTCAAAAGCACTTTATAGCAATACAACAGGAGCCTTTCAGGTAGCTGTTGGGGATTCAGCATTATACAGCAACACCGGCAATTTTCACAATTTCAATACTGCTGTAGGGTCGCAGGCTGGGGCTTTTAATGCCTCTTCATCTGGTGCAATATATATCGGTTTTCGTTCCGGCTGGCATTCGTCTGGCGGAACCAGCAATATTTTTATGGGCTCTTACAGTGGAGAAAACAGCACCGGATCTTATAATGTTAGTGTGGGAAATCAAACCTGCAGAAATACCATTGGCGATTTTAATGTAGCATTTGGTAATTCAGCATTGGAGTCAACTACTTTTGGTTCAAACAATACAGCATTTGGCCAGTCTGCCCTCTTTAATAATGTATCCGGAAGTTTTAATACTGCAGTTGGTTACACAGCAAATGTTTCCAGCGGAGCACTCACTAACGCTTCGGCAATTGGTTCAGGTGCAATAGTAGATGCCAGTAATAAAGTTAGGGTGGGTAATACATCTGTTGGTTCTATCGGCGGGCAGGTAGGATGGACAACTTTTTCTGACGGACGTTACAAGCAACAAATAAAAGATGATGTACCAGGCATTGCTTTTATAGCCAAATTAAAACCGGTAAGTTATACAGTTGATATAAATAGCCTTAACAATAATTATTATAAAATAAAAAAAGATGGTGCAATATCATTTTTAAATACAGAGAGGCAAACAGGTTTTATTGCACAGGATGTGGAGAAGGCAGCACAAGAATTAAATTATTCATTTAGTGGCGTTGATAAACCAGCAGTTGAAAACGGATTATACGGGTTGCGCTATGCAGAGTTTGTTGTACCGTTAGTAAAAGCGGTACAGGAGCAGCAGGAACTAATACAGGACTTGTTGAAAAAACAGGAAATACAAAACAAAAAAATTGCTGCACTGGAAGAGCAGTATGAAAAGCTCTTAAAACAACTTACCCCGAAAGAGTAAAATTGTTTTAATATTTCTAAAGGTAAAGAGAAAAGATCCTTCCGGTATTTTATGAAATTTTCAAAAATGAATTATAAAAATCTTAAATGATTTATTTTATGCTTAAAAAAATACTCTCCCTGTTATTTTTAATACCCATTTTTTTACTAAGTAATGCACAGGTTGGCGTAGGTACTTTAAGCCCTGCTAGTTCGGCGCAACTCGATGTAAGTTCTAGCAGCAAAGGGTTTTTACCACCAAGAATGATATTGGCACAGCGTGATGCTATAACCGGCCCTGTTAGCGGACTGCAAATATGGTGCAGCAACTGTGGAAATGAAGGAGAAATGCAGGTGTATAACGGAACAAGGTGGACTAATATGATTGGGGGAATCGCTGCATCACTACCCATACCCGGTGTTACTATCTGTGGTGAGGTATGGATGACTAAAAGTTTAGACGTTGCCTTTTACAGGAACGGCGACCCTATTCCAAAAGTAACAGACCCTGCCTCATGGGCTTCGTTAACCACGGGGGCATATTGCTATTACAATAATGACAGTGCCGCTTATGCTGCTATTTATGGAAAATTGTATAACTGGTATGCCGTTAATGATTCCAGGGGATTAGCACCTGCAGGATGGCATGTACCCAACCAGGCCGATCTTTTAGCGTTAGAGTCTTGTGCAGGAGGGGCATCTAATGCTGGCGGTGCTCTTAAAGCTACTGGAACTTCACTTTGGACGAGTCCAAATTCCGGTGCAAATAATAGCACTGGTTTTACAGCACTTCCTGCCGGCTCCCGTAATAATTCGGGCATTTTTTTTGATGTAGCCCTATTTTCATATTTTTGGAATGCTAAAGAAGAAACATCCACAACTGGCAGGGTAAATTATTTGAGTTATAATAATGCCACTAATGTTACAGGGGCGCTAAATAAGAAATTTGGCTTTTCTGTTCGATGTATTAAAGATTGATTTTTTATTGCTTGGCTTTAAAACTCCAGGTAATTAAAAACTCTGCTACCACTTCGCCCTGTGCATTGGTGCCGGTACTTTTGGCAATTACAGTTTTTCCTTCGCCATGAAAAATTGCGGCCTCAACAGTTTGTTTTATAATTAAGCCATCATTACAGATAAAGGTTGTTTTACCAATAGCTTTTTTTATAAAGTTGCCGCTGATATTTACTACCAGCATACTTACTGCGGGGTTTCTTTTGTGAACATGTGCAAGACCTAAAACACCGGTACTCATTTCGGCAGCCATGCTAAGGCAGGCGAAGTAGGTGCTTTTAAATGGATTTTGGCTAAACCATTTATACGGCACTGTTACCACACATTTATTTTCATCGGCAAATTGTACACGTACGCCACTAAAAAAAGCACTGGGTAATTTGCTGAATAAAAACAAGCCGAATTTAAAACGGTTGTTAATCAGTTCAAGAAATTTATTAACAGAAGCCATTAATTTTAGATTTTAGATTGCCGATTTTAGATTTTTGTGAATCAGTTAAAACATTTTATACACTTGAAATATTTTGTCAATAGTAAAGTATTGATTTTAGATTTTGTAAAATAAAAAATGTAATCATAAATCCGAAATCCAAGATCAGAAATCATAAATTTTTTTAATCGCCGTATATTTTAGGATTCAATACATTCGGGCTCCACATTTCTAAAAAAGCCTGCACTTTATTATTGTTTAATTTTACTTAATTACTTCTACAACAGCAATTACTGCATTAGGTGTTCCATTAGCTGCTTTTAAATTTATAGTACCACCAGCACCAGTTGCAAAAAGAATATTGGAAACTGCATTTTGTTGTAAGGCTTCTGCAACCTTTGCTGCATAATTGGTTTGTGTACTTTTTGAGATAGCATTATTAACCGCATACCAGTCGATAGCCTGTTTAGTAACCACAGCTGCAAATACATCTTTAGTGCCCACATTATCCGGTACTAAACTTTTACCACGGGGAAATAAGCGGTAACCGGTAATGCCGCAATAAGGAGAGAAGGATGTTTTGGTTGCATCATCTTTATTGGGATAAGGAAATAATGTATAACTGCTGCCATCAGTTTCCTGTCCAAAAATATAAATGTTGCACTCGGTGGAATTTTTTATTTCCATTTTAAATTTTGTACCTGCTGCAATTTTGTTTACCGTTTCAAAAACATTAGCTGTTTTTAATTTTAAAGGAATGTATTGCTTGTCATCATTTTTAACCAAACCAATATTACATTCAAAAGCAACATTTACAGCAGCGCCACGTTTTGGCATCGCATCAATTCCATAAGCCTCTCTTACAAATTCTTTAAAGTCGGCATAGCGCACCCATCCTATACCGTTATTGCCCCACTCAGGCCCCCAGCTGTTCATAATTTGAAAAGCCTGTTTCCGGTCATCGTAACCAATCACACACATAGCATGCCCGCCAAAACCCATCTGGCTGCGGTCTTCATCCGTTGGTGCCCATACTTCTTTTCCCATCATCCCCTGCATAAAAGTTCCGCCAACCATCATTCCAATTACAACAGGGGCATCTTTTGCCAAATGTTCTTTTACAGCCCTTACATTAATTCCCTGCACACTTTCGCCGTCTGTTAGCCTTGTAAAACCATGCATACGGTTTTGTGCTGCATTGTTTACCATGGATGAACTGGGTTGCCTGGTGCAATCCTGCTCATCATAAGGAAAAGTATTAAACGGAACCACACCTTTTGCAGTCATAAATTCCATGGCGTTTTGTATGTATGCACCCTGGCATCCTTCCAATCCTATTTGGTTATATACAAATGCCGGGCTGTAGGCGGTGTTGTTTCCGCTTTGCCCGGTTGATGCTGCTTCTACAATTGTTCTTGCAGCATACACACTGCTCCAAGCAACACAACTCCCTTGCTTACCCTGATTTTGGCGGTCGGGTGCAAAACGCAGCAATGAAACACTTTCCGGCAAAGGATTTTTTGTATTATCATCTGCCAGCGCTTCATAAACATTTGCTTTTTTAAATTGCTCGGGACTAAAATTATAGCCGCTTTGCGAAAAAAGATTTTGTATAATATTTGACCCCCCGCCCGAACTGTTTCTAAAAAAGAAAAAGTAAGCTGCCGCCGCTGCAATTAATAAAAATATAATTTTTTTACCACCCCCGCCACCGCCTCTGAATAAGCCCAAAATCAGTGGTAAAAAATTCAATAAACCACCCCCACCTCCGCCACCGCTGCTTCTTCCACCAGATGTACTGCTTTCATTAAAATCCTGTTGATCCTGCGGATCATCTTCCATACGTATTGGCATATCATTTAATTTAGGGCTTAAAAGTAAGGAGAAATTTGATACTGATTTTAGTTATAGCCCAAATCGCCAAAATCTTTTTTAAATACTTATAAGATGATTATGGTTTAGCAGGAATCAGTGATTTTCCTTTTCCAAAATTTCAAACTGCCTGCTCACACTTATTCCATTTTCATCCACCAAAGTAATAATATGTTTTCCCGGCGAGGGGTTTAAACCCATCTGATGAAAGTTTTGTGTGGTACCGATAAAGTTATCATCAAGGCTCCAGAAAATTTTTGCACTGCTGCGACGATGAGCTGCAGTAAAAACAGTTTTACCTTTTTGTCCGCTTACTTCTAAAGGCACATAAATTTTTGCATCGGCCTGCGGATAAATGATCTCCATAACTTTTCCTGTTTCTGCAAATTCGCAACCGGCTTTAAAGGGCGGTAATGTTTTATAGTCTGCATTTTTTTGTTTGTAATAATATTCCATTGCAGGGGTGAGGATGAACCAGCTTTTGTGCTGCATTAGTGAAGGGCTTTCACATTGTTCCGTTACCCTGTAATTTCCTGCAGCATCTAAATGAATGATTTTATGGTACACACATTGCGGAACTTTTGTTCCGTTAGGCGGCATAAATAAAGTATCCACATTGTGGCAATCAATATTTGCACGGTAACCACTTTGCCTGCACACAGGCACAAAAGAAAAATTGTATTGTGGTTTTACGAACCAGCTAACGTTGGGCAGCAGCCGAAAAATATCGAACAAAATGGGCGCTGCGGTTTGAATGCCAATTAATCCTGGCCTGCCTTCGCCATCGGTATTGCCCACCCAAACAGCTACAACATTTTTTGGATTTATACCAATGGCCCAGCCATCTCTAAAGCCAAAACTCGTTCCCGTTTTCCACGCAATTTTTTGTGATGAAGTAAACTGCTGCCATAAACCTTCTTCGCCGGGCCGCATAACTTCCTGCATGGCTTGAAAGGTGAAATAGATGGAGGTAGCATCTAATGGAATATTGGATGGCAAATGTTGAATATCAAATGTTTTTTGATTTGAAATATAATTTGGCGGATGAAAATCATTCGGGTCAAACTTGCCATGGTTTTTTGTTTGATGATTTAAAGTACGTGCCATGCTTGCATAAACCCCTGCAATATCCCACGCCGTAACTTCGCAACCACCAAGAATTAAGCTTAAGCCGTAAGTATCTGCACTTCGGTTTAAAGTAGTGATACCACATTGCTGCAATGTCTCGTAAAAACGCTGGTATTTATATTGCTGTAATAATTTTATAGCGGGAATATTTAGACTTCTTGCCAAAGCTTTGTTTGCAGGTACGGCACCATCATAATCCAAATCAAAATTTTGCGGTGCATAGCTGCCAATTTGTGTGGGAATATCCGGCACGATGGAGCTGGGCAAAATTAATCCATCACTTAGCATTGCAGCATAGAGTATCGGCTTTAATGCACTGCCAGGGCTGCGTGGCGCAGCAATAACATCCACATCACTTTCCATTTCTTTATTGAAAGGATCGTAAATATTTCCCACGTATGCTAATGTATTTCCTGTTTCAACATCCAGCACAATAGCACAGGCATTGTTTATGCCATTACCTCTTAAAACAGATTGATGCTGTTGAATAATTGTCGCCACATTTTTTTGTAATGCACCCTCTATTGTTGTTTTTATTTTTGTTTCAGCAAGTTTTTCTTTTTTAAAGCGTTGTAATAAATGCGATGCAAATTGTGGTAACGGTAAGGGTTGGCCGGGTAATGATTCCACCTTGGCTAAATCGCAACTGCTTTGATTGATTTTTCCGGCATTTACCATTTTATCCAACAGCATGTTTCTTTTTTTCAATAACACCTCCCTGTTTTTTCCGGGGTGCACTAATGAAGGTGCATTGGGTAATACTGCCAGCGTTGCCATTTCGCCCCAGCTTAATTTTTCAGCGCTTCGTCCGTAATAACGCCATGCTGCTGCATCCAGCCCAACTACATTGCTGCCGAATGGCGCATTGCTGGCGTACAATGCAATAATTTCATTTTTGGAATACGAGATTTCTAAGCGTACGGCCAGTATGCTTTCTTTTAATTTATTCCAGATGCTGCGTTTATCATTTTTTTTTGAAAGCCTTATCACCTGCATGCTTAATGTGCTGCCGCCCTGCACCACGCCTTTGTTTTTAATATTTTTTACAACTGCTCTGCCAATAGATACAGGGTCTACACCGGGGTGTTTAAAAAAACGTTTGTCTTCGAAGGTGGTGATGCAATCAATAAATTTTTGTGGTACATGCTTATTGTAAGGAAAACGCCACTGGCCATCGGCTGCAATAGTGGCGTTTAGTAAGTTGCCGTTTGCATCTTCAATAACATAACTGGTGGGGGCATTAAATAATTTTTTGGGGAGAGAAAAATAAAACCAGATTAATAAACCAACTATCAACAGAAATTTTATTTTAGTTGATGTACGGAGTGATTTTAATTTGAGGCCTATGTTAAATAATTGTATCAATTTTTTATTTGTTACTTTTCTTTCGTCCCTACGGGACTTTGTTTCATTTTAATTTGCATTTCTACCAACTTTGTATCCCTACGGGATTAATACAAGAGCTGTTATTTTTCTACAGAATTAAGTAATCGAAAGTGGTTTTCAATTGGTATAGCTTGTTATAATTTGAAAGTATGGGTTGATAGAAATGATGCCTTTGTATTTTTCAATGCCATAGGCATACTACGTTGGTAGTAACGATAAGTCGAAGTTTCCATAAGTCCCGTAGGGACGAAAGATAACTTTCTCATCTAATGCTTATTCAATTTCATGAAAAATATATCTCTCATCGTATTCCACTTCAAACAAATCTAAAAATTCTTTGTACTCCTGTAAAAATGTTTTTTTCTGATGGTGTGTTTTTTGATTCTTAACATACTCCATCAATTTAGGTAACGAAGATTTGTTGTAAGAAAATGCTCCGTAACTTTCCTGCCATTGAAACTTTCCTGCAACAAATTTGTTATCGTTAATCCATTTGGAGGAGCTGCCTTTAATATCCTGCATTAAATCTGATAAAGATTGCAACGGCCTCATGCCAATTACAATATGCAAATGATCGGGCATGCCATTAATGATTATCATTTTATGGTTATTCGTTTGTACAATACCAGTTATGTATTGGTACAATCTTTCTGCCCACGAATCCTGGATTAATGAAATTCTGTTTTGCACAGCGAAAATTAAATGCAGGTGAATTTGGGTGTAGGTGTTTGGCATCGCTAAATATTTCTATTGTTAATTTATCTTGTGTCCTTATGGCACTTTTCAAACTCCGTATTTTTTCTACCAACCTTTCGTGCCTACGACACATAAAAACAAGTACCACTCTTTTTTGCAAAACGCAATTAATGTTCAATAAAGATTTACTGTTGAAGAGTGCCCTTCGTTTCAGGATAAACTTTGCCAATGAAGTTAAATAGAATTACTTAAGTTCGGTACAAAAAAGACCTCACTACAAACTCTATCTGAAGGAGAGGAAACTCGGAGATGGCAGCTTTATACTTGTACCATCTCCGAGTTGGTCTCCTCCATTTCCCTCCCCTTTGGGGAGGATAGGAGGGGCTGTTATTGCGTCACCACTTCCACCCACTTTCCATTTACACCTGCAGAAATTTTATTATCATACATCGCTTCACTGAATGTACCCGGTAAAAAATATCTTCCCAAATAAGAAGCATTCAATTGCACATAATACGTCAATGTTTCGTTGGCATTAATGTTGAAATAAGTGTACACACGGTCATCACAAATATCCTGGTACGTGGAATAGGAAGATTTGAATGCACCTTCGCCACCAAGCATTCGGGCATTTAAAATTTCCCAGCCACTCGGGAAAATTTGTGATAATGCCATTTGAGCATAGTTGCCTCTGCCACCGGGATTTTTAATAATAACTTTGGCTATAAAATCGCTTCCTTGTGTAAGTTTATTAACGTCTATGGCTTTTCCATCTTGTGATACATAACTCACACTCATATTTAACAAAGCAGGATTATTGTTAACTTTTAAACTATCACCTGCTAATGGTTGACCTTTTGTTATCATTCTTACATACAATGTATTGTTGCCTTTGTTGGTGATAACTACATTGCTGGCATTTTGATTTTTAAAAACTACAGGTAACTGACGGATATAGGTAGCCGTATTAATATCAGTTTGTTTACCATCAATATTTGCTGCAGCAATTATTTTTGCACCACTTGCATTTTTACCACAGAACTTTGCAATGGCTATAAGGCTGTAAGCGGTGGTTTGTGTGCTGTACCAATAATCCTGCGATAATTTTGCAGCAATTAAATCTACTAACTGCCTGGCTTTTTCTTTTTTATTCAACAATGTTAAGGTTTCTAAAACCATCGCTTCATCTCTGGTATCGGAACCATACGTAAAACCGGGATTCGTCCTTACATCAAACGTGGTGGGTAAGCCGCTTATTAAATCTAAAGCGGTATTGGTTTGTCCGGCTAATTGATAGGCCGCTGCCAAACGCCATTTTGCTTCCGAAGATAAGTATTTGAATTCCTTCAAACGATTCATGGCGCCAAGCTCTGGCACTTTTGCCAACGCTAATGTATATAAGCGATAAGATTGTGTAAGATCACCGCCATAAAAATTAGTAGTGCTGGCTACCCAACTATTGGCTTTGCCACGCTGGTAATTTTTCCATTGCTGCAGCATGTAATCGCTTACTAAAAATCCATTGGCTTGTGCTTCCACTAAAAAATGACCGGCATAATTACTGCCCCATTCATCACTCTCATTGCCGCCGGGCCAGTAACTAAACCCGCCGTCTGGCCGCTGAAAATTTTGCAGCTTTCCTATACCCGCTTTTACATTTTTATCAACCTGTGCTTTTTTGTAATCGTCTAAATCAGTTAATTGATTTAAAACTAACTGCGGAAAAACTGCAGACGTAGTTTGCTCAATACAGCCATGCGGATAGTCAATCAAATAATCTAAACGTTTTTGCAAATTCATTGATGGCATACTGGAAATTTCGATAGTGGCCGTACTGGTTGCTGCTATACCAATAGGTGCAGCAGTTGTTTTCCATTGTTGACCTGGTGCTAAAGTAATTTCACTAATGCTGGTTACGGGAGGATTAGGGTTTCTGATATCGAGTTCTATTTCATAGTTAGCATTTTCATTGCCTGATGTTGCCACAATTTTTACTTTGCCAATGCCCACATTTGGTTTTACCCTTACATCGTAATAAGCCATCTGTTCCCCGGGTTCGGTAAAGCTTATTGTTTGTGCAGTGCTGCCCACTACTTCTAAAAATGAATTGGATTGCAATGAAAGGGTGACTTTTTTAATATTATTCTCCAGTGCAAAAATTGTAACGGGTAATTTAATTGTTTCACCAGGACCTAACACTCTTGGCATAGTTGCTAAGAGCATCAATGGTTTTTTTACAGCTACAGCTTTTTCTGCAAAGCCATAACTGCCATCGTGAGCCGCTACTACCATTGCTCTTACCGAACCAATGTAGGAGGGCAATGTAAAAGATTGTTTTTGTGTTTGCCCGCTGCTTAAATGAAATGGGCCTAAATATTTTACCACAGCTTTAAAACGGTTGGCAGTTTTTTGTTTGCCAATGGCAGCATCACCATCGCCACCAATGGTTAAAATTCTTTCTAAATCGCCACCCCATGCGCCAATAACATAATCAAACATATCAAAACTTTTTACACCCAATGCTTCTCTTGCATAAAAGGCTGCATGCGGATCAGGAGTTTTAAATCTTGTTAAGTCTAATAAACCTTCATCAACAATGGCCACACAATAGGTCATTTCTTTTCCGCTTTGTTCACTTACTGTAAAAGAAACATTTTGTTCCGGACGAATGCTGTTAGGAATATTGAGTACTGGTTTTAAAACGGTGCTTTTATCTTCTACAAAAATGGGAATAGAACCATACATTCTTATAGGCAGATCATTAATAGTTTGCGAATGCGGTTGTAATAAACTTACAGTAGCATAAACATTTGGTGCCATTGTTTTATCAGCTTTAAAGGTAACAATGGTTTGTCCCTGTTTGGTTTCTTCCCAAAAAGATTTTATTACTTTGCTGCCATTTTCTACACTTACTAAAACCCTGCCGCCTCTGCTGCTGGGTATTGTTAAAGCAACTTCATCACCCACATTGTATTTTTCTTTGTTGGCAAAAAACGATAACATGGAGGCTGCAGTTTGATCATCATTACCACTCCGGCTTTGCCATCCCGGTTCATCAATGTAAAAAATTGAGCCGCTGGTATGGCCGCTTGTTTTATCTTTTACTAAAATTAAATAACGTCCCCATTCATTTTCTGAAGTATTAAAAGACCACTGTCCACGGCCGTTAGTTAATGATATGCTGTCTTTTTTTATTAATTTATTATAACTGTCTTGCGTAAAATTGCTGAGGTTGTCGCCATTATTATCCCACCACCAGCGCCATTGAATGCGGTAAAATTCTACTTCTACCTTATTATTACCGTTAAATAAATTTCCTTTACTATCTGCATTTACAATTTGAACGGTATGTTTTTTTCCTGCCAGTAAATAATCAAAAGGTTTTTCTCCATCAGGTAATTTTAAACCCACATAACTTTTGTACGGACTGTAAGGAATGGTCATGTTATCAATACTGAAAGTGCCGCCGGGCTCAAAAACTTTTACTACAAGGTTTGCAGTAAGCATACCGGGTGCAGTTTCATCAATTTCAAAATTGGGTTGCAATGCGGCATTGCCTTCAGCATCTAATGTACCTTCGTAAATAGTTTTTTGTTGAGTAGAATAATTAGTGGTGGGGTTATCAAAATCAAACCCTGCAAATTTGGGGAACGATGTTGTTTTTGCAAACAGTGAGGCATCAATTTTTGCCTTTAAGTTTTTACCTACTGCACCAAATAACCATTTTGCATTGATGGTACCAGCTGCATTTTCGCCTTCTCCCAGCATGGCATCTTTACCAAAATCTACATTTATTTTTAAGCGGTTAGGCATTACAGTTTCTACCTTAATTCTTTTTTCAAAAGTAGCCCCGCCTACTTTTATTTTTGCCAGCCAGTTACCAGTTGGCGATGCTGCATCGGTATTAGTTTTGAACAAATAAAATCCATCATCCGCATTATTTTGTACCGTATGTTTATATAATTGACCAGTGGGAGTGTAGAGGCTGAACTCCACCGGATGCTCTTTCGGTAATTTTTGTGCTTTATCTTCTACAATAAAATTAATGTACATGGTATCGCCTGGGCGCCACACACCACGTTCGCCAAAGATGAAACCTTTAATGCCATTCTTCACTTCTTCTCCGCTAACATCAAAGCGGCTGAGCGCTAAAGAATTTCCATCATCTAATTTTAAATAGCCTCTTTCATTTCCTTTTTTTGCAATGAGTAAATAAGGTTTGCGTTTTAAATCAATTACTGCAAACCCATCATTATTACTTTTTGTGGTACTGATGATAGTATGCTGGTAATCCATAATTTCAAGGTCAACATTGTTCATGGGTTCAGTGGTAAGAATATTACTTACTGCAATGGTGATGCTGTTATCGTTGCCACGTTTTGCAGTAAGGCCAATGTTGCTGGCTAAAATATTTCTTGTTGCCCAGCGGTCTTTATTGTAATAAGATTTACTGTTAGGGTCATCACGTCTTTCCCAATTATACCCATAAGGATAATAAGTGTCGTAACGGTCCCAAAATGCATCATCTTCATCTATACCATTTCTGCTGTATTCATTATAACCCTCGTCATAGCCTTCTTCTTCCTCTTCGTTTTTATTTTTTGCAGTATCAGTCGATTGATACAAAGAATATTCCGGCCTGAAGCCAATGGTTACACGATAAATGGCGCCCTGCTCTGTTTTTAAAAACTTATCAATATCTAAAGAAAAATGCTGGTGCTTGTGCAGGTCTAAAGTTTTATCATTATCCAAACGTAAGGTTTTTTGTACGATGGGTTTGGCTACACGGCGCAATTCGCTGTTGCCGCCCAAATCGTTTTCCTGTAAAAACTGCGGTACATTATTTTCAAAAATTTTAATGATGCTGATGTCCACTGCATTTAAATTGATAGATTCAAATGGTAATACCAGCCTGCCACTGTTGGGTAAAATATTTCCTTTACCATGTATAGTTACATTGGGCAACCTGTTTTCGAAATTAATATTGCTGGTAAAGGCTTTGTCGAGCACATCGCTCCAGGTATTTTTAATACCGGTATTTATATTTACGGTGTAGTTACCATCTAATTTATTTCCAAAAACTTTTACTTCGCTCCCGTTAATGGTGTAAGAAACATCTGCATGCCCGCTGATGTTAATAAGCCCTGTAAGGTCTTGCCCTACTGCAATGGCATCGCTGAATTGTACCGACGCATATTGTTGTGCTTCGTTAATTGCTGCAACATTCAACACTTTAAAATCGCCTAGCGACGGCACGGCAACAGTATTTTCTCCTTTTACATCCATGTTCATCGGGCTGCCGTTCCATTGTAAATTTATATTACTCACCGAATTACTGCGATCAATATTATCTAGAATAAAATGGTGCGTTTTTGTGGCATCGTTATGCTGCCAGTTTAATTTTAGTCCCTTACCATTTTGTGTGGCGGATAATAATTTTTCAACTTCGCTGCCTTTTTCTATATCTGCAGTTTCAATGGTGCCATTCAAACTCATTTTGTTTTTTATACCATTGCTTCGCAAGCCATCATTGGTAACTTTAAATGAAGGCTTTATGGTTTGCATGCTGAAACCAAAGCTGGCATATTTGTCGGGCACTTTGGTTACTTTGCCCAACTTGAATTTTACCGAATACAGTTGATTTGTTTTCAACCAGCCTTCGGGTTTAAACTCGATTGTCCTTGCATCTAACCAAAATGCTTTTCCTTTTACTGCAGGAGAAAAATCGAAGAGATCATCTTTTACTGCCTCGCCAACTGCATGTGTGGTGTTGGCTTCAGTTGCCAGCTGAATGCGTACGGCGGTTGTTTTAGAAATGATGCCGGTGGTGTAAGCATCGATGTACTGGCTGAATGCAGGATCTACATCAATCCATTTTTCTTTTTTGTTACAAGATGAAAATAAAGACAGGATTACTGTGATGCACAGCATGGTTCCAAAAAAAGTTGCACTGAACTTTTTAGAACTTTGAACACGGTCGGGGACCATATAAGTTTTGAATTTTTTTGTTCAGCAAAACCAGGACGGCTTTACTGTTTTTGTTTTGACTACGTAAATGTGATAAGAAATTTTGAATTGTGCAAGAGTGGGGAGAAATATTTTTAGTTAAAAGATTTGTAAAAGCCAAACTGGCGATACAATTTATTTACCTCTGGGATTAAAAAATGATTAATCAATCTTAATCACTTCAACATTATATGTACCATTAGTTAGTGAAGAAGAAGTTTGCTGTGTGTAGGATTTACCAGCCGTGGTAATAATTTTGGCGTGAATTTCCAGGTTAGAAGGGAAATCGATTTTATTTTCGTTACGTATTACTTTATCAAGCTTTAATGTATAAGAGCAGTTATCCTGCCAGGTAATTTTAAAACGAACCACTGCTTTTAATGTTTCACTCGATTCGGTTTGGTAACCACCTCTTCGTTCGGCAATGGTTACTACTCCGGCCCTGGTATCTGCAATCCTGAATTTGCCTTCTTTAAATTTAAAGCAATCTGTTGACTGAGCAACGGCTGTAATAAAAGATCCCATTACAAAAACAAGTATGATAATTTTTTTTTGCATTCTTTACATTACCTGGTTTCTTAAAATATCATCAAACATATCTCTCCTTCTTATCAATGTTGCATTACCATCTTTTACTAAAACTTCTGCAGGTTTGTAACGGCTGTTAAAATTAGAAGACATTTCGAAACCATAAGCGCCGGCATTTTTAAAAACTAACAGATCACCCTCTCTTATTTCGGCCACTTTTCTATCCCAGGCAAAAGTATCGGTTTCGCAAATGTTGCCGGTAATGGTATATTGTTTTGCTGTTGCTGTTGGGTTGCTGATATTTTCTATTTGATGATAAGCATCGTAAAACATGGGGCGAATTAAATGATTGAAACCACTGTTTACCCCTGCAAAAACAGTGTTAGGCGTTTCTTTAATCACATTTACTTCGGTAATTAAATAACCGGAAGCACTTACTAAAAACTTGCCCGGCTCAAACCAAACCTGCAATGGATTACCATTGGGGTTAGGATGGTTATCGAATGCTTCTTTAACTTTTTTTGCTAACAAAGTCATATCCGTTTCTCCATCACCATCACGGTAAGGCACTTTAAAGCCGCCGCCCAAATCCACCGATTTTAATTCCTTAAAATGCGGAATGATATCAAACAGCACTTCAATACCTTTTACAAAAACATCCACATCCTTTATGTCGCTGCCGGTGTGAATGTGTAAATTTTGAATATGCAAATTGTATGCAGCTACTACATCAAGAATTTTATTGAGTTGATCAGCAGGTATCCCAAACTTACTTTTGTCGTGCCCTGTTGATATTTTTATATTGCCACCTGCCATAATGTTGGGCCGCAAACGAATGCCAACCGGATAACTATGGCCATATTTTTTTCCAAACTTTTCTAAATTACTCAGGCTGTCTATATTAATATGTACACCTAAGCTTTGTGCTTCTTCTATTTCACTAAAATGAATGCCATTGCTGGTGTATAAAATATTGTTGGTTTTAAAACCTGCCAGTAAGGCCAGTTTTGCTTCGTTAATACTGCTGCAGTCAACATTGCAGCCAATACTTTTAATGTGTTTTAAAATATTGATATTGGTTAATGCTTTGCAGGCATAAAAAAACTTAGTGTCGGTTTGTGCAAAAGCATCGGTAAGCTTTTTATATTGGGCTGTAATATTATTGGCATTATAAACATAGAGTGGTGTGCCAAATTCCTTTGCGGTGGAAATTAATTGTTCTGTAGATAATTGTTGTGACATGCTGCGAAAATACGAAGGAACGTTGAACACTGATGGTATCAACCTGAATGTTTCTGACAAAATGGAAATTTTAGATGTGAGATTTTAGTATTTTTAAGGATATAGTAAAATGAAAAATTTAGTATTACTAATATTGATTCTCACATTGGTTTCCTGCAATAATGAAATTTACTTTGAGAAAGCTTATTATGAGAAGATAAGCGGAATTAAATTTCCTGAAAAGTATAGGGTGATTGAGACTTATGATAATGGTGAATTCGTAACAACAACTTCATTTAAAATTGACAGCGCTGTTTTAAAGAGATTTAGTGAAAAAAATCGCTTTGATACTGTAAGGGATCCCTTCTATTTATTTTTCATTGGGGAGAAATCTTTAAAAAAGCAAAAACCTGATTTAAAAAATAAGGATGAGCTTCTTTATATTTCCGGTTATTCTAAAACAAATACCTGGCTTTATATTATTGATTTTAAAAAGGAAATGCTTTGGGCAGAAATTCAATACCCGGATTGGGGAGGAACCAGCCCGAGCGAATAGCAAATCATTAAAATTTAAAAACACTGCAAATAAAAAAAGACATGAAAAAATCATGTCTTTTTATTCAATTTATTTCAATTAATTTTTATCCTTCATTACCCTTAGCATCAGCTTCTGGTGCATCTTCAATTATTTCACCAGCTTCTGTAACCACTAAAATTGCTTCTTCCTCAGTTGCTGTTTGCTCAATATTAATTTCTTCTTCTCCTTGGGAAGCAACAAAATTTTCATGCTCTATTTGTTCTGCCTGTGCTTCAATTACATTGGTAGCATTTACCAGCTCTTCCATCATCACTTCACTGATCTTTGGTAAATCATCGGCGCTGTTAATGCCAAAATAATCCATAAAAGATTTGGACGTGGAATAAATTAGTGGCTGGCCAACAGCATCTTCTTTTCTGCCGGATATTACTACTAAATCTTTTTCTAATAATTTTTGTACAGCATAATCGCAGTTTACACCACGTATAGCTTCCATTTCGCTTTTAGTAACCGGTTGCTTGTATGCAATTATGGCGAGTGTTTCTAAAGCAGCAGTAGAAAGGCGTTTTAAAAATTTATCGCCATTTAGTAAGGCAACAGTTTTATAATATTCTTTTTTGGTAAGAAATTGCAGGCCACCGCCAATTTCCCTTAATTCAAAAGCATAAAATTCTGAATTGTATTTTTCTCTGATGCCTTCAATAGCAGCATCAATTTGTTCAATGCTTGCCCTGTCTTCAATAAAGCCTAAAGCAGTATTCACCAATTCCACCAATTCAATTTTGGTTAATGGTTTATCGCTTGCAAAAACCAGTGCTTCTATGTGTGGTATAATTTGAGAAAGCTCCATGTTGATTTATGATTTCGGATTTCCGATTTCGGATTTGAAAGACAGCTTTACATCAGCAATCATACATCCTAAATCATACATCCTTTTTTTATCCGTTTAATGCTGCTGCACCACTTACAATTTCTGTAAGCTCTGTTGTAATAGCAGCCTGCCTTGCTCTGTTGTAACTTATCTTTAATGATTTTAATAATTCGTTGGCGTTATCACTTGCCTTATCCATCGCCGTCATTCTTGCGCCATGTTCGCTGGCGTTGGCATCAAGCACAGCTTTGTATAACTGGGTGTTTAAAATTTTTGGCATCAGCTCTTCAATCAACACTTCTTTACTCGGCTCAAAAATAAAATCGGCATTTTTTTGCCCGGCTGTTTTAGCTACTTTTTGTACCGGTAAAAATTGCTCGGCAATAAAACGCTGGGTGGCAGCATTTTTAAATTCGCTGAAAATTAATTCCACCGCATCTACGTCGTTTTTTGCAAAAGTTTCCATGGCGTATTTTGCTGCAGCCTGCACTTTATCAAAACTTAAACCGGTAAAAATATCCCAGTATTTATCTACAACTTTAAAACCACTTTTATTAAAATGTTCGTAGCCTTTTTTACCAATGGGCAATACCTGCACATTTCCTTTTGCCTGCTGGGCAGCATATTTATCTTTAATAACCTGTTTGGCTAATTTAATAAGGTTGCTGTTGTAGCCACCGCACAAGCCCCTGTCGCTGGTAACAACAATTATCATTACTTTTTCAATTTGCCTTTCTACCGCCAGTTCCATTTTTACATCCCCATCGCTGTTACTTACAATATTGCTCAGCATTTCCTGTAATTTGTGTGCATAAGGCCGCATTTGTGTAATGGCATCCTGTGCCCGGCGCAGTTTTGCAGCGCTTACCATTTTCATGGCTTTGGTAATTTGCTGAGTGCTTTGCACACTTTTAATTCTGTTACGTACTTCTTTTAACGCACCTGACATATTGAAATAATTAGAAAATTAATACCTTGTTTTCGGGTGGCAAAGGTAGGGCAAAAGCTGTAAAAACAAACACCTTAAACAGAAACAAAAAAGCCCGGTTAATCGGGCTTTTTGTGGTTCGGTAAGAACTATTTAATGTTTTGCTGTATTTGGGGGTTAATCACCCGGACATTGGAATTTGGATTTTTTGGATATTTAATTTTAACTCAGTAAATATAAATTCAATTGTACGGGTTATTGTTTTAAAAAGGGTTTTATCTTAATTGCATTAGCTTTTATTTTTCTAAACTGCCTGCCTGAATTCGCTGGGTAAACAGCTGAATTCTTTTTTGAAGGCCGCTGAAAAATTACTCATGTTTTGATAACCAAGCATTACACCAATCTGCGAAATGCTGTGTTTCCGGGAGTTGAGCAATTCCTTAGCCTTGTGCATTCGGTTTTTTTGATAGTACTGGTATATGGCCATACCATAAGCCTTTTTAAACAACTTCTTTAATTTGCTTTCGCTCATATAGGCAGCTTTGGCCAATGTTTCTATTGATGGAAATTCTGTGGCATATTGTTTTGTGATCAAATTTTCCACATTTACCAAAGCATGAAAATCTTTGGGGTTGGCAAACTCGGGCATACTTTTAAGGCCACGGCTGCACAAATTACTTAAAAACTCTTCAGTTAATTTTAGCACACGGCTTTTTATAAATAATTCGGGTAAATAAGTTTGCTCAGTGTCATTAAAAAGGGCCAATAAAATTTTGCGCTGTTTGGCGGTAATAAAATCCACCATATCTGTTTGCTGCTTTAAAACTTCTATTTTTTCGACAGTAAGTTCTTTAACGTTATTTTTTAACCACTCTTCGCTCAGTTGTATGGATAAACCTTTTATCGAGGTCCCTTTTTTTAAAATCAGGCTTTGGCTGGTAAAACTATTGGTTAGCAAAGCAACGCTGTGAAAGTTATCTTTATTCTCAATAACTTTTACCTGCTCCCCGGTTTTGCATTCTATTTTTTCAGTAAAAGTTGCCTCTAAAAAATGAATCATTATTTGAAATTCAGCAGAAGGCATTCTCCTGTATTCCAGGTCGGTATTAAGTGTGTAATTTACAATACGGTAAGATAAGCCGGGCTCCAGTATTTTGGCTCTGGCATAACCGTTAGCAAAACTTTCATCAAATTCTATACGGGTTTCTGAATTTTTTGCACCAACATAACTTCCAAATTTTTTAATCCATTCTTCATAGTCTTCCTGGTGATAATTGAAAACCAATGTGTTGTTTTGAATTTCGGAAAAATTCATAGTAAATAAGTTTGTAATTAAAACCATTAAGATGAATTACTTAAAAAAATGGTTGCAAGCTTCAATACTAATATACATAAAAACATAAAAAAGGTTTGAATTTTATTGTTTTGATAATATAATTCAAACCTTTAAAGAAAAACTTATAAAAACTAAATTCCAATTATTATTAGCAAAGCTGCAGGTTATTTTTATCAGCCGCAGGCTGCAACCTGGTAAAGCTGTGCTGCGCTATTGTTACCTTAAACTATATTGCCGGAATTATTGAGAAGGAAATTAAAGTGCATAATTTTTAGCGCAACCTTTATAAAGAATAAACGATGGATACCCCTGCACCGCTTCCTGCAATTTTTAATTTGCTTATAATATTATTAAGCTGCTTACCATGATTATGATGAACAGCATACATCACCACATCAAATAGAAATAAGAATACTCCATTTACCATTACAGCATTTCCAAACCCTTTTAATTTTGATGGATTGATTTTACTCTTGCTTTTTTCTTTAAGATAAGCCCCGGCCGTAATGTAAGCCACATCAAGCCCGGTATTAAATAAAAATATCTTTTCTGTTTTATGCTGATGCTGTAAAACTGCTGCCAAATCTAAATTACCTTTTTTACTTTTTGCCGCACCCCAGTAACCCAGCCCTGCAAGTGCAAGGTTAACACTATTCCACATTATATTCATTTGATGAAAGTAACGGGCATCAGTGTTATTGGTATGTAAAGAAAACGAACTGGTAATAATATTGGCAGTAGCCCAACCTCCTAAAACAAGCATACTTTTTTTAGTAATGGCAGTGCTTTTCTTTTCAAACAAAACTAAGCTGTCCTGTTGTGCATAACAGAAAAAAACGGCGCTAACCAATGCGGCTGATAATAACACTTTCTTCATAACAGGCTTTTATAAATTTAACATACGAATAAAAATTGTTTTTGGCTGTTGAGCATAATAATCTGTTATTACCTACAGCAAGCCCATTACATCTAAACTTCTAACTGCTAAAACCCCAACTATTTGCTACCTTTGCCACCCCGATAAATTGGGCAAATGCTGTCAATTTGGCTTTAAATTTATTTCAGCACCATATTTGACAACACTTGATCTTTACAATTAATTATACCAACCAACAATAATAAAGTTTATGTTAGGCATTATATCAAAATTATTTGGCGGCAACAAGAGCGAAAAGGATGTAAAAAAAATTACCCCACAGGTAGAAAAAATCAACCATTTTTTTACACAATACCAATCTTTAAGTAACGATGCTTTGCGCAATAAAACGGCGGAGTTTAAGCAGCGCATTGCTGCACATCTTACTGTAATTGATAAAGAAATTACTGATAAAAAACAGGCTGCCGAAGATTTACCCGTTGCCGAAATAAACAACAGGGATATTATTTATAAAGCAATTGATGAATTAAAAAAGACAAGGGATAAACAGATTGAAGAAATTTTGCAGGAATTATTGCCCGAAGCTTTTGCAACGGTAAAAGAAACCAGCAGGCGTTTTAAAGAAAACGAAACTATTGAAAGCACTGCTACAGAATTAGACAGAACACTTGCAGTAAAAAAAGAACACATCACCATTGAAGGCGATAAAGCTATTTACAGTAATACCTGGATTGCAGGTGGCGGATCTGTTACCTGGAACATGGTGCATTACGACGTACAGTTAATTGGTGGTGCGGTTTTGCACTCCGGCAAAATTGCCGAAATGGCAACGGGGGAAGGTAAAACCCTGGTAAGTACTTTACCGGCATACTTAAATGCATTGTGCGGCGAAGGTGTACATATAGTTACCGTAAACGATTATTTGGCAAGAAGAGATAGCGAATGGAACGGACCCATTTTTGAATGGCTGGGTTTACGTGTTGATTGTATTGATAAACATGAACCCAATACCGATGCCCGCCGCAATGCTTATAATGCCGATATTACTTATGGCACAAACAACGAATTTGGTTTTGATTATTTAAGGGATAACATGGTGCACACACCTGATGAAATGGTGCAGCGCAAACATCATTTTGCAATGGTGGATGAGGTGGATAGTGTATTAATTGATGATGCCCGTACGCCATTAATTATCAGCGGGCCGGTTGGCCACAGCGATAACACCCAGCAGTTTTTCGATTTAAAACCAAGAATAGAAAAATTGCTGGATGCACAGCGCAAAGCAGTCAATCAATATTTAATTGAAGCAAAGAAAAAAATTGCTGATGGTAACGACGATCCTAAAGATGGCGGCCTTGCATTAATGAGGGCACACCGTGGGTTACCAAAAAATGGTGCGTTAATAAAATTTTTAAGTGAGCCGGGCATAAGAGTAAAATTGCAGAAGAGCGAAAATTATTATCTCGCCGATCAGCAAAAAGAAATGCCCAAAGTAGATGCGGAATTATTTTTTAATATAGATGAAAAAAATAACCAGGTTGATCTTACTGATAAAGGCATTCAATTAATTACACGGGCAGGCGAAGACCCTAACTTTTTTATTGTGCCCGATATTTCTACCAAGCTGGCCGATATTGAAAAAGGAAGTTTAGGTGCAGAAGAAAAATTACATGAAAAAGAAATACTGCTGAATGATTATTCTTTAAAGGTTGACAGGATACATACCGTACAGCAATTATTAAAAGCCTATACTTTATTTGATAAAGATGTAGAGTATGTAATTATTGACGAAGCGGTAAAAATTGTAGATGAACAAACGGGCCGTATTATGGAAGGCCGCCGCTACAGCGATGGATTGCACCAGGCGTTAGAAGCAAAAGAAAATGTAAAGATTGAAGCTACTACGCAAACCTATGCAACAGTTACTTTGCAAAATTATTTTAGGATGTACCACAAGTTGTGCGGTATGACGGGTACTGCCGAAACAGAAGCTGCAGAGTTTTGGAGTATTTATAAATTAGATGTAGTTAACATTCCTACCAACGTAAAAGCAATACGTAAAGATGAACAGGATTTGGTGTACAAAACCAAACGTGAAAAATACAAAGCGGTAATTGATGCCATTGAAAAATTACGTACCGAAGGAAGACCATGTTTGGTGGGTACAACATCGGTTGAGGTAAGTGAATTGCTGGCGAGGATGCTGAAGCAAAAAAATATTCCGCATAATGTATTAAATGCCAAACAGCATGCTAAAGAAGCGCAGGTAATTACCGAAGCTGGGTTAGCCGGTGCTGTTACTATTGCTACTAACATGGCTGGTAGAGGTACCGATATTAAATTAGGCCCCGGTGTTAAAGATGCAGGAGGGTTGGCAATTTTAGGAACTGAGCGCCACGAAAGTCGCCGTGTGGACAGGCAGTTACGTGGCCGTGCCGGAAGACAGGGCGATCCCGGAAGCTCACAATTTTTTGTATCCTTAGAAGATGATTTGATGCGTATGTTCGGCAGCGAAAGAATTGCAGGATTGATGGACAGAATGGGTTACAAAGAAGGTGAAGTGATTCAGCACAGCATGATCAGCAAATCAATTGAAAGAGCACAAAAGAAAGTAGAGGAAAATAACTTTGGCATAAGAAAACGTTTATTAGAATATGATGATGTAATGAACAAGCAGCGTAATGTTGTTTACGGTAAACGTAACCATGCATTGTTTGGCGAACGTTTGGCTTTGGATTTGGATAATGCATTTTATTCTGTTGCAGATGGTTTAATTAATTCTTTTAAAGAGGGTAACGATCATGATGGATTAAAATTAGCCGCAATTGTAAACTTTGGAATAGATACAGCAATTACTGCCGATGAATTAAACAGTGATGCTGCCAATACATTAACGGAGCGTTTGTATAATGAAGCGATAGAGCAATACCGACGCAAAACGGATGCAATGATCTTGCAGACATTGCCCATAATAAAAAACATACGCAAAGAGCAGGGTAACCATATTGAGAATGTTGCTGTACCATTTACTGATGGCAAAAAAGGCATTCAGGCTTTAGCCAATTTAGATAAATATATTGCCACCGAAGGCCGTGAATTAAATGATGCTTTAGAACGCAGCATTACTTTAGCATTGATAGATGATGCATGGAAAGAACATTTAAGAGCAATGGATGATTTACGCCACAGCGTACAAACTGCAGGCTACGAACAAAAAGATCCTTTAGTGATTTATAAAATTGAAGCTTTTAGTGCCTTTAAACAAATGGATGATGAAGTGAATAAAAATATTGTAAGCTTTCTCAGCCATTGCGGCATACCAATGGAGCAAACCAATGCCGGGCAAATTAAAGAAGGCAGGGAAAAGAAAACCGACCTTAGTAAAATGAGTGCTAACAAGGCCCTGGTAGATGCAGCCGGCGAAGATTATGCGGCAAACGAAAAAGATTATTTTGATCCATCTGAAGGCATAAAGCAAGCACCCGTAAAGGTAGAAAAAATGCCGGGCCGTAATGAGCAATGCCCGTGCGGTAGTGGAAAAAAGTATAAAAACTGCCACGGTAAGGAGGCTTAATTTTTTCAAAAAAATAATTTTAAAAAAGTGTCACGAAAAGTTGTGACACTTTTTTTATTTCGCAAACCTTTGCATTGTCATCAAACTATCATTTAAAATTTCAACTCCTTCTTTCTTAAATTAATTTTATTAGTTTTACAACCTGCTTATAACCCCTTTAGTAACCAAAACATGTTAATTATGAGAAAGCTATTGTTATCAACCAGCTTAATCTTTTGCAGTTACCTGCTTTTTGCCCAACAAAATTTTACTGTTAAAGTAACCGACTCAAAAACCGGTAACCCGGTAACCAATGCCTCAGTTGTTGTAAAAGCCACCAACAAAGGTGCTTCCACCAACAACGAAGGCGTATTTACCATACAGGCTAAACCAAACGATGTACTGGAAATAACCTGCATAGGCTACCAGCCACAGTTAGTAACACTTACAGCTGCTTCCTCAATTGAAGTTTCCTTAGAACCTTCGTCGATTGATTTGGGAGATATAGTTGTAGTAGGTACACGTGGTGCTGCAAGGGCAAAAACAGAAACCGCTGTACCCATCGATGTTATTAAAATAAACCAGGTAGGATTACCTACAGCCAAAATGGATCTGACTTCTGTTTTAAATATGAGTGCACCCTCTTTTAATTATAATAAACAAAGTGGTGCCGATGGTGCCGATCATGTTGACCTGGGAACATTACGTGGCCTCGGCCCCGATCAAACTTTAGTTTTAATAAATGGAAAACGCCGTCATACTACAGCCTTCGTTGCTTTGTTTGGTACAAGAGGCCGAGGCGCTTCGGGTACGGATTTAAATGCGTTTCCTCAAAGTGCAGTAGATAGAATTGAAATATTACGTGACGGAGCATCTGCACAATATGGCAGTGATGCTATGGCTGGTGTAATGAATATTGTTTTAAGTAAAAATGTGAATCATTGGATTATTAATACAGGCTGGAGCGGTTATCACGATACAAAATTTAATGCATCAAAATTTAATGCAGGCAATCAATATTATTCCGGTAATAAAATAGATGGAGGAACATTTACTTTGTCAGCCAACAACGGTTTAACCATGGGCAAAAATGGCGGCTTTATAAATTTTTCTTTTGACTACAGAAGCCAGGGAAAAACTTACAGGCAGGTGGATACTACCAATTGGCAAACTGATAAAAATGCTATTCCTTATATAAATGGTGGACGCAGGGCTTTTGGCGACGGATCAATTAAAACTTACGGTGCGATTTATAATATGGAGTTACCCATTAAGGATAGTAAAACAACTTTCTATTCTTATGGCAGCGTTAACAGCAAAGAATCTGATGCATTTGCCTATACCAGGAACATGAGTGCAAGGCCAACACGTTTTCCTGTTGATGCTGGCGGCACACCTATTTACGTTCCCGAAATTATGCGTATTACCAACGATGGTGAAACTTATTACAATCCTCATATTGGTACAAATATTAACGATGCTTCAATTGCTTTGGGTTTTAAAGGTGTAACGGCAAAAAATTGGAATTGGGATGCAAGCCTTGTTAATGGCAAAAATGATTTTCAATATTTTGGGGATAAAACATTTAATGCTTCTTTAATTGGTAACACTACTAAAACTTTTTTTAATGATGGTGGATTCAGGTTCCGGCAGGCAACATTAAATGTTGATTTAAGTAAGAATTTTAAAAATGTAGCACAGGGTTTAAATTTTGGTTATGGGTTTGAATACCGTAACGAAAAGTACAGTATCAACAAAGGCGAGGAAGCATCTTATGCTAACTACGATCCTAACCAGGTGCAGGCATCAGGCTCTCAGGGTTTTCCCGGTTTTAGTCCCGATGATGTAATTAAAGCAACACGTTACAATTTTAGTGCTTACGCCGATGCTGAATTGAACGTTACTGATAAATGGTTAATAGACGGTGCCGTAAGAGGCGAAAGTTATTCAGATTTTGGGTCGGTAGCAACTTTTAAATTAGCTACCCGTTATAAAGTTTCGGATAATTTTAATTTAAGAGGATCGGCAAGTACAGGATTCAGGGCACCATCTTTACAACAAATAAATTTCAGTAATACACTTACTTCATTCAGCGGCGGCCAGTTAGTACAGTCACGTATTGCCCGTAATGGCGATGTGGTAACTAAAGCAGCTGGTATTCCTGATTTAAAAGAAGAAACATCAGTTAATGGCAGCCTCGGCTTTGCATGGAAAGCTGCACCAGGCTTAACTTTTACTGTTGATGGTTATATGGTTAAGGTAAAAGACAGAGTAGTGCTTTCTGGTTTATTTAGTGCTGATGATGCAACATTGCCTGCAGAATTTACCAGTTTATTAAAAGGGTTGAATGTATCTACCGCACAGTTTTTTACCAATGCTGTAAATACCACTAATTATGGAATAGATGTGGTGCTGGACTATTCAAAAAAATGGGGTAACAAAAGTTTTAAAGGATTGTTAGCAGGGAATTTTCAAAAAATAAATTTAGATGAAATACATGTGCCTGCTGCATTAAGTGGCACTGTATTAAATCAAAAAACTTTTTACAGCGACAGAGAAATTGCATTTTTAAAAGCATCTGCCCCAGGCGCAAAATTTAATTTAAGTTTAAATTATACATGCGGTAAATTAGGTGCCGGTACTAACCTTACTTATTACGGAGGCATAAAACTTTTAGGTTTTGGAGATGCTACACCTGAAAATCCAAACTACGCCGGTATTAATCCGCAGGTTCCATCTGATGCTACCGGAGATTTAGTTCCAGAAATTTTTGATTACAAAGGTAAGTTTGTAACAGATATTTTTG
>NZ_JANMUN010000268.1:0-10325 GCF_031391665.1 Ferruginibacter sp. | reverse complement strand
AACAAAGCTCAATCTTATTCAAAAGGAACAGTTGGGCGCCATGCAGGATTTTAAAGACAGAACCAGTCCGGAAGGCAGGCAGAAACGGATGGAAAAAGCAATGTTGAAAACACACGGCAGTTATGAAGCATTGTATGAATACCGGACTGGTCGTTATGTTGATTCTTTAGTGCAGTATCTTTTTTTTGGTATATGGGATGTATTGCTTTTTATGTTTTTGGGTATGGCCTTTTTTAAAATGGGAATTTTAACCGGGCAGGCAAATGTCAAAGTGTATTGGGGAATGTGTATCATTGGTCTCGGTGTCGGGCTAACCTTATCCTGCTTCCGTCTGCAACAAATGGTGGATGTAAAATTCAATTGGTATGAATACACAAGAAAATACTCTTTTGCATTTTATGAATTGTCCCGCACATTCCGGTCTATCGGCATATTAGGATTGTTAATGCTGTTATACAAATCAGGTTTATTTAAATGGTTGTTTGCATTAATGCGGCCCGTGGGCCAGATGGCATTTACCAATTATATTATGCAATCTTTTTTAGTGGGCTTATTTTTTTACGGCATCGGCTTTGGCATGTACGGCAAATTGCAGCGTTTCGAAATTTATTATGTAGTAGCTGCAACATGGGCACTGCAAATTATATGGAGCCATATCTGGCTGCGGTATTTTAGGTTTGGTCCGCTGGAGTGGTGCTGGCGCAGTTTAACGTATTGGAAATTGCAGCCGTTTAAAAAACACGGCGATACAACAATACCTGTTGAATAATTTTTTTAAATCGATATTAAAAAACCGGCAGTTTATAATGCCGGTTTTTATTATAATTAAATTGATACAATTATTTTGCAGGTGCAGCCGCAGGCATATCGGTATTCCAAATATCACGGTGCATTTTTAATTTACCATTTTCTTCTTTCCAAACTACAATAAACTTTCCTTTATCAAAAGAAACGCCTTTATCACCCAGCACTTCGTAAGTGCCCGTTTCTACTACCGCATCTTTACTGCCCATTACTTCATCAGTAGTTAACTTAAGGTTACGGATACCCATTTTATAACCACCTGTAAAAAATGCATTGATAGCTTGTGGTCCACACATTTTTGGCATGTTGCTGGGGCTAATGCAGGCATCGCTGGTGTAATGGCTTACAAACAATGCAGAGTCGCCGGTTGCAAAGCAGGCGCCATAAGTTGCGTTGCTGGCTGTTATGGCTGCCTTTGCAGAATCTAAACTAAAAGTTGACAATGCTGTAACTGCAGTTTCTGTTTTTGCAGCTTCGTTATTGCAGGCAAAAAGAAAAGTACAAAAAACTAAAGCTGGTAAAAAGATTTTTTTCATATTTGTTGTTTTAAGTTATGGTAAATGTAAAAATATTATTTGAGCTATGCAATGTGGGTATTGGGTATTTTAGCAGTCCATCTGATTGTTAGAATAAAAAATTTATTCATCAGTACATTATTTTTTCATTATGTTGCAATAGTGGCTTATAATTTGCCGGTGAAGCAGCAACATGAAACGTTTTAAAAATACCTTATTCTACCTTTTAGTTATCGGGGGCTTTTCGGCACTCATATACTGGGGCCTGTTGCTGGGTGCAAAACTGCAGCAGGGAAGAAACGTTACTGTAACTGCAATAGGTGAAAATAAATGGCAGGATTTTATTGATGCACTTGTAAATAATTTAAGCCATCCGCTGGCTTTATTGCTGGCGCAGATTATTACTATTATACTGGTGGCCCGTTTGTTTGGCTGGGTATGTAAAAAAATCGGCCAGCCATCGGTGATAGGCGAAATCGTGGCGGGTATTGTATTGGGTCCTTCATTGGTGGGTTTATATTTTCCCGGCTTCAGTGCATTTTTATTTCCACCGCAATCATTGGGCAATTTGCAATTCTTAAGCCAGATAGGGTTGATACTTTTTATGTTTGTGGTGGGCATGGAACTGGATTTAAAAGTGCTGAAGAATAAAGCACACGAAGCAGTTGTTATCAGCCATGCCAGTATCATCTTTCCTTTTGCACTGGGCATTGGCCTTGCCTATTTTATCTATCCGCATTTTGCACCGGAAGGAATAAACTTTGCATCCTTTGCATTGTTTACCGGCATATCACTAAGCATTACTGCTTTTCCCGTACTGGCACGTATTATACAGGAACGGGGCATACATAAAACAAGATTGGGCACCATTGTAATTACCTGTGCCGCTGCAGATGATATTACCGCATGGTGCATACTGGCCGCCGTAATTGCCATTGTAAAAGCAGGCTCATTTGTAAGTGCCTTATATACTATTGCGCTGGCCGTTGCTTATGTATTGCTGATGATAAAAATAATACGTCCCTTTTTAAAACGTGTGGGTGAGCTGTACACCGAAAAAGAAAATATCAGCAAGGGTATTATTGCACTGTTCTTTTTAACACTAATCATGTCGGCCTATGCCACCGAGGTAATTGGCATACATGCATTGTTTGGTGCTTTTATGGCCGGGGCCATAATGCCCGATAACGCAAGGTTTAGAAAAATGTTTGTAGAAAAAGTGGAAGACATTGCCCTGGTGGTATTACTGCCTTTGTTTTTTGTATTTACCGGCCTGCGTACACAAATTGGTTTGTTGAACGATCCGTATTTGTGGAAGATAACTGCTCTTATAATAATTGTAGCGGTAACCGGAAAATTTATTGGCAGTGCCGTGGCTGCAAAATTTGTAGGCCAAAGCTGGAAGAACAGTTTAATAATTGGTGCGTTGATGAACACCCGTGGATTAATGGAACTGGTTGTGCTGAATATTGGTTACGACCTGGGCGTATTAAAACCCGAACTGTTTGCCATGATGGTAATAATGGCATTGGTTACCACGTTTATGACGGGCCCTGCACTCGACCTGATTGGCTGGGTGTTTCGCAGTAAATACGCTGCCGAAAAAAAGACAAAAGCAGCGGGACAGTTCAATATTCTTATCTCTTTTAACCATGCCGAACGTGGGCGGACATTATTGCGTATAGCCAACAGCTTTATAAAAAAAACCAGGGGCAATGCCAGCGTTACCACCATGCACCTGGCGCAGGTAAACGAGTTGCACCTGTATAATATTGACGAGTATAAAAAAGAAAGCTTTGCGCCAATAATAGAAGAAAGCAAATTAATTAGCCAGCCCATAAGGCCATTGTTTAAAGCTGCCACCGATGTAGATACCGAAATTGTGGATGTGGCCAACGAAGGCCATTTCGACCTGTTGCTGATGGGTATGGCCCGTTCTATTTACGAAGGCAGCCTACTGGGAAGGATACTCGGCTTTACGGCAAAAATTATTAACCCCGAAAGATTGCTGGACCAGGTAACGGGTAAAGAAAGTCTTTTTGAAGATGCACCTTTTGATGAACGTACCCGTTTAATTTTATCCCGTACTAATATAACTGCCGGCGTTTTTGTTGATAAAGGCCTGCAACAAATTAATACTGTTTTTGTACCGGCTTTATCTGTTGCCGATAGCTGGCTGCTTCCTTATTTGGAAAAGCTGGTGAGCAATACCGGTGCACAAATTACCATAGCAGGCAATGCGGACGCTTTTAAAAAATTACCACCCGGCCTTACTGCCAATAAAAATAATCCTGTAAAGTTTATACCCGAAGCAGCCATTACAAACAATCTTTTACAGCAGCAACAACTAATGCTGATAAGCGAAGATAGCTGGCGCAAATTGGTGGAATTAAAACTGCCCTGGTTGCAGGAGATACCGAGTGCGTTGATATTGGTGCGGAAGTAGAAAGTATAAAATTAGTGTCCAAGCGCTTATTCACAGTCTTAAAGTTGAAGTGAACGAAACCGTTACAAATTGTCACGGTGGAAAAAATGCGGGGTCACGAATGTTAATTCCGATGAAATTTAACTATCCAAATAGAGCCCCTTTTACGTTGATATTGGTGAGGAAATAAGTTTTAGTAACTATTTGTCTTCAAAAAAGTTTTGAAAAATTGTAAACAGGCTTTCTTATTTTTACTAAACATGAAATTTTACTTGGGAGTAACAGATAATAACTGGTATAATTTTTTAGCTCAACAAAATCGTGAAGACATTAATTTTTGGCAACCAGGAGGTAACACTTCGTTTAAAGTCTTGACACCGGGTGAACCATTTCTTTTCAAATTAAGAAGTCCGGTAAATGCAATAGGAGGAATTGGTTTTTTTTCGAGTCATACTTTTTTACCAATTTCAATTGCTTGGGATGCTTTTGAAAAAGGTAATGGATGTAATACAATTCACGAGTTACGTAATATGATATTGCCACTAAGAAAGGACAAATCAAATGAAAACCCAACTATTGGATGTATTGTTTTAACTAACCCAATATTTTTCAAAAGAGAAGATTGGATTACAATTCCTGAAAATTGGAGCAATAGCATCGTTCAAGGAAAATCTTATTCAACCGATACTGAAATTGGAAAAGACCTTTGGAAGAAGGTTGACACTTTACTACAGAAGTATTTATTTAACGTCATTTCTGAAGAAAAAAGCCAACTAATTTTAGAAGAACCGGAAGCATTATATGGGCAGTCTGTATTAACAAAAGTTAGATTAGGGCAAGGGGCTTTTAGAATTTTAGTGACTGATGCATATAATAGAAGATGTGCAATTTCTGGAGAAAAAACTTTACCTGTATTGGAAGCGGCACACATAAAACCTTATGCGGAGTCAGGACCTCATTTTATCTCAAATGCTTTATTACTTCGTTCGGATTTGCATAAGTTGTTTGATGCAGGATATCTAACTATAACATCTGATTTGAAAGTAGAAGTAAGCAAAAGAATTAAAGAGGAATACCAAAATGGTAAAGAATATTATAAATTTCACGGTAACCAACTTTTTAATTTGCCAATTAGAGTAAAAGATAATCCAGAAGACAGGTTTATTGAATGGCATAACCAAAATATCTATAAAGGATAAAGAAGTGTAAGCCTGCGTTCGTGTCCCACGAATGAATTTCAGGAAATCCTGCCCGTAACAAAAAATTTTCACCACTAATCATTAATTGCCCCATACACCAATGCCCTGAATTTTTCAACTACATCGCCATTTGCAGTAACCTGTAACTGGCATTAAAAAGTTCATTACCAATTTTTTAACTAAGGCTTAAAATTTTATCTACCTCTACTTTGTTACAATATTGGGATTATTTTACCCACTCTTTGTTACAAATAATATTAATATTTTACCTAAGCCTGCGTTCGTGTCCACGAATGTATCCTGCCCGTAACAAAAAAATCTTTACCACTAATCATTTATCGCCCCATACACCAATGCCCTGAATTTTTCAACTACATCACCGTGTGTGCTTCCCTGTAACTGGCGGTAAAAAAGTAATACCATTTTTTCTTTAGGATCTACCCAGTAGCTGGTGGCAAAAGCACCGCCCCAACTGTATGTGCCGGATTGTGCAGGCGTGCGGCCACTGCTTTTATCGGTTACAATTTGAAAGCCAAGGCCAAATTTATCATCGCCACGAAAAACTACATCACCCATTTGGTTCATCGTCATTATGCGTACGCTGTTTCTGCTGAGTAATCTTTTACCATTGTACATACCATTGTTTAACAGCATTTGTAAAAAAATACCATAATCATAAATGGTAGATGATAAACCGGCACCACCGGAATAATACGTGCTGTTGAGTAATGGATAATTAGAAATGGTTGGACCGTTCAACATATTACCTTCGGCTTTTACTAAATGCCCGGTAGAATCTTCACGATATAAATTTACCAAACGGTTTGCTTTTTCTTGTGGAATAAAAAAATACGTATCGTTCATACCCAATGGTTGAAAAATTTTTGTACGAAAAAAATCATTTAACGACATTCCTGAAATTACTTCTACCAAACAACCCAGCAGATCGCTGTTTAAACCGTAGGTCCATTTTTCGCCGGGCTGGTGCATCAAAGGTAATTTTGCAAGGCGGTTCATAGCATCTAATAATTTATCATCCTGCACACCAATGCCTGCGGTTAATTTACTTTTTGCATAAATAGCATTGGCTTCTTTACTGCCTATTTGTGCATAGCCCAAACCTGATGTATGGGTAAACAATTGGCGAATGGTAATTTCGCCTTTGGCGGGAACGGTGGTGTAAGTGGTATCGGCGGCTTCAAATTTATCCAGCACCTGTTGTTTTTTAAATGCAGGAATATATTTTGACACGGCATCGTCTAATTGAAATTTTCCTTCTTCAAACAACATCATCATGGCCACACTGGTGATGGCTTTTGTTTGTGATGCAATGCGGAAGATGGCATCTTTTTGCAATGCAGACTTAGTGTCCAGATCATTTACACCGGCTGCTTTATAATAAGCAATTTTTCCATTGCGGATGATGAGTGCTACACCACCCTGCATCCATTCTTTTTTTGCCCAGTCATTCATCTCCCTGTCTAAGCGTTGCAATCTTTCTGTAGAAAAGCCTGCAGCTTCGGGAGTGGTAAGGGGCATTATTTTTTGTGCGGCTGCAAATTGTATTTGCAGGATAATGATGGTGGCAAAAAGGAAATTCTTTTTCATAAAAATTATTTATGGTGTGAAAGAAGCGATTTTGGTTGTTATTGTTTTTATATCAAGATTGATTAATACATTTTTTAAATGGAATTCTTTTATTAGGAAAGATATCAACTTATTCAGATCTTTTTACTTTTTTGCTTCTCCAAAAAAGTAAAAAAAAAGGAGCCCCGAAATCGATATACAGCCCGATTTCGGGAGGAGCTTTAATTGACATTTGTTCTTCGGTATTTTCAACATTGATAATCCTACTCTTAAATGCAATCATCAAAATACTGTTGTGCTGCTATGAAAATTTATGGCGTTAGCAATTTGAATATTATTGATGACCCAGCCCCATCAGAGTCTTTCCTGCTCTTACCCCCAAATGTTTTTCGTTTTCAAAAGTTACCACTCCATTTACAATTACAAAATAAAATCCTTTTGAATAGGCATGTGGTTTTTCAAAAGTGCTCCTATCAGTTACTTCAGTTTCACTAAAAATTACAATGTCTGCATTCATACCTTCTTTTAATAAACCAATATTTTTTAATTGAAATTTTTGTGCCGGTAAACTGGTCATTCTTCTTATGGCCTCTTCTAACGAAATAACTTTTTGCTCCCGTACATATTTACCCAGCACTCTTGCATTGGTGCCGTAGCCACGTGGGTGCGGCGCCCCTGCACCAAAGGCTCTTATACTTGCATCGCTTGCAAACATGTTGAAGGGGTATTGCATAATGTGCTGCACATCTTTTTCGCTCATACCATGAAAGACCATACCGGCGCCACCATTGATCATCATCTCCATAACTGTTGCAGCTTCTTCAGTTACTTTATGTTTTCTTCCTTTTAATAAATTAATGGTTTCAATACTTTTTCCATTTAGAGTAGTGTCTGCTTTGTAGTAAGCCACTACAGCATAACTTAAATGTTTTAGTTTACGGTTCTTTAATTTTTTGGTGATGTAAGCCGTTACCTGTTTTTTTATTTCGGACCTGCTTAATCTTGCAGCAATAGAATCCTGTCCGTCGGCTAAAATGTCGTCAGGTAATAAAGTACTGAGGGATGTACTGCTGGCAGTATAGGGATATTGATCGATGGTTACATCCAGCCCTTCATTTCTTGCAGCAATTATCATGGGTATGGTTTGATTACTTCGACCCCAGTTTTGTTGTCCGCTTAATTTAAAGTGCGAAATTTCTACCGGGATATTGGCACCTCTTGCAATAGCTAATGCTTCATCAATGGCTTGTGTTACACTGTCGCCTTCGTCCCTCATGTGTGTTGCATACACGCCATTGTATTTTGAAGCCACTTTTGCCAGGCGAATGATCTCCGGCGTTTTGGTATAGGTGCCGGGTATATAAATTAGCCCGGTTGATAAACCTACTGCGCCATCTTTCATAGCATTATCAACAATGGTTTCCATTTGCAACAATTCTGCTTCAGTAGCATCACGGTTGGCACGGCCCATCACGGCTTTTCTTACATCGTTGTGGCCAATTAATGTGGCTACGTTTATAGAAAGTTGTAAGGAATCTATCCACTGCAAATATTTTCCAATGTCAATAGTAGAGGCACCGCAGTTGCCTGCAATAACTGTGGTAACGCCATCATAAATAAAATTATCTGCTGTGGGAGTTTTGGCTTCGTCGCCTTCAATATGGGTGTGCACATCAATAAAACCTGGTGCCACAATTAATCCTTTGGCATCAATTGTTTTTGCAGCAGTGGCAGTAATGTTTTTTTGTATAGCAATTATTTTTCCTTTGGTGATGGCAATGTCGGCATAGTACCAGTTGTTTCCGGTGCCGTCAATTATTTTTCCGTTGCGGATCAATAAATCGTATGGGGGTGTTTGGGCTAATAGAGAAAAAGGGAGTAAGAGTGCTAATAATAATTTCATGATGGTAAGATAAAATTATTTTTTCAATTATTGTTTATTGCAGGATTGTTGTTAAAAACAGTATTAACATTTGCATACAGAATGAGTGTTGTGTTACTTTTTTTTGCGGAAAAAAGTATTCAAAAAAACCACCCGAAATCGAATACAGCCCGATTTCGGGAAGCAGCTATGTGGAGCATTTGTAATTCCACTGTTAATGTTGGAAAGAATAATTATATTTTCATTTCTTTTAAAGACAAATAAATTTCCTTTAAAAAATTATTCTCCCGGATGATATTTTTTTTCTGCATGTTGCAACACATCATCTTTATAAAATAATACATCTTTAAATTTTCCCCGGCTGTACATCAAGCCCTGGTCGAAAAAATGCGGAGCGTTTTCGTGGCCGCTGTTGCCACCAGCTAATAAAGATTTTGCTTTTATTTTTTTTCCTGCTGAACCTTGTTTACCAAACTCCACCGCACAAATAAAACTGTTGCCATTTACGCCATATCTTTTAACAGTGCCGGGAAAATTGCGGCTGGTGTACGATGGTAACATACCCCACGTTGATGATGCAAATGCTACCGGGATACTTTCTTTATTATCGTCAAATTTATTATCAATATCGGATGATATTCTTTGAAAACGATTAATATCTCCCCAGGGCATTTCCCATTTGCCAAATTTATTTTGTAATTCATTTATTACAATGGCAAAGGGTTCAAGCAGATCTTGTGGTATTGCTTTTGTAATAAAGCGGTTGGTTTTAGTAACCTGATCAACAAACTGGAATTCATCTTCATCATTGCTTTTAACAATTTTAGGAATTAATTTTTGTCCCCATTCAACTGCTAAAGTTGTTGCAACAGAATTTACACTGCAACGCATATCCCAGTTTTTTAAAATAGTTATTGGCTCAATTAATTTTGAGTATAAACTATCATTGGGAACAATATTTTTTTCAAAAGCATTTATTAAAGCAGGAATTAGTTTTTCAAATGCGGCAAGATAAGTATCGTAACCTGCTGCAATTACTTTATCAAGGTTGTAATTTTTTTCCTTATCTAAAACACGTACGGCATTTATACCCCGGTAATTTTCGCCATCAGGCGCCATATAAAATGGATAGTTTTCTTTTTTAGGACCGTTAGTGCCGGCAACAGTAAAAGGCGTGGAATTGCAATTTTGTAACCAGCCATTTACGGGATTTATACTTTGTACAATTTCATTTATTGGATGAAGGCCTTTCCATTCAGTTGCGCTTGTTGTTCCATCTACCGCTTTGTTCCAATTGTATTTTTTATTTTTTACAGGGATGCGGTTGCCATGCCAGTAAGCTATATTGCCTTGGGCATCTGCATAAACGGTATTGTTAGAAATATTTCCTTTAAGGTCTAATGTTTTTTTAAAGGCGATAAAACTGGTGGCTTTATTTCTTTGCCAGCATTGTATCAATCCATTCATTATCCTGTTGTCGGCCCTCAGGCTTAAAATTTGTCCGTTGCGGTTTGCCATAACTGGTCCGTGATGAGTGTAGAGCGCCGTAATATTTTTTGTTTGAATATTATTAGCAACTTTATAATGGAGTGATATCTTTTTTTCAATCACCTTTTTTTGTGCATTGTTATATTGATAAACATAGCCATTATTCTTTTTAGAAATTTTTTCTATGTAAGTATCTGCGGCATCAACTCGACGAGACGGTCGCGCTGTGGCGCCATCTCTGGTCGGGGTCGGCGGAGCCGTTCGCGGGGTCCGTCCATTCGATCTCGGACTTCGTGTTCGGGCCGCTGCCCGCGCAGGGTGCCGGGCTGCCGATCTGGATCGGTGGGCGGGCCGAGCCGGCGCTCCGGCGGGTGGGTCGGGTCGCCGACGGCTACCACGCGTCGGCGGCGTCGCCGGGTGCGCTG
>NZ_JANMUN010000174.1:0-61651 GCF_031391665.1 Ferruginibacter sp. | reverse complement strand
GTACGATTTTAATAAAGCCGCTATCAGTTGTTATAAAAAAGCCGGCCTTGTAATTGAGGGTACCAACCGTGATTGTTTATTATTTAAAGGTCAGTGGTGGAGTTTAACAGAGATGAGTATTTTGGAAGAAGAGTGGAGAGATGAGGCGGAATAAAAAATGCTTTGCATTTTAATTTTTTTGGACTAACATTTGTTTTTTATGGCATCTTCGTTGTGTCACTCACTTGTACTTAATACCATTGGTGAACTTTAATTGTGTTCTGCTGAAGACTGATTGTTGAAAAATTGAATTTTGAATGTTTTTTGTAAGATGAGGTTTTGTATATTTATGAGTGGCGCAAATAACAACGACCTTGAATCTGGAAAATTAAAGAGAATTTTGTAAATGAAATACTTTATAATAGTTTTCGGCTTATTCTTATTCACTTCTTGCTTTAAATTTAATGGAAGAATTACAATTCAAAATGATAATTTATCCAATTTGAAAATTGAGACAAATCCTATCATAACATCAGGAAGTGGGGACTGGGAGAATGGAATTCATTATTACAATAAGGACAGTATCATTTGGACATATACTTTAGGCAACAACATTAAGGCTAAAATTATTCAACCTAATTTTTGGAAAAGGCAAGACTCAACATTCGCACAGACATCAGAACGAGGCTATCATTTTGGTGATTATTTTTTATATCGTCATGATACTGCTGTTAACGGAATTTATGCAATGTATCCTAGCTCATCTTTTACAATTGGAGAATTTAATACCAATAAAAAAATAATTCCATCCCAAGATAATCTCAACGGAAAATTTACAATTCGTAAGCTAATAATTTATAATGATAATGATACCTTGATTGCAAGGGGAGATAAAGAAATTTGGAATTTACTTTTAAAATTAGATAAGAATAAAGAGAATTATAATAAAGCCGGAAATAGAAAGAAAATCAGACATTGGATAGTTTCAATTAAAAATTAACTGTTTATATAAATCAACATTGCTCCAGCGCCCCCAAAATATCCCCCAAAATATCATCCACATGTTCCAGCCCAACAGAAATTCGTATTAAGCCCGGTGTAATATTCACCGCCAGTCTTTCTTCTTCGGTAAGCTTAGCATGTGTGGTACTTGCAGGGTGAGAGGCAATACTCCTGGTGTCGCCGAGGTTGGCAGTAAGCGATAGCATTTTTAAATTGTTTAAAAATGCACGGCCACTTTCTAAACCACCGCTTAAATTAAAACTAATTAATCCGCCGCCATTTTTCATTTGCTTAACAGCAATGGCATGTTGCGGATGGCTTTGTAAAAAAGGATATTTAAGCCAGCTTATTTTTGCATGGCCTTCCAAAGCTTTTGCAATATGCAATGCGTTGCTGGCATGCCGCTCCATGCGTACATCTAATGTTTCTAAACTTTTACTAAGCACCCATGCATTAAAAGGCGATAAGGCGGGGCCGGTGCTGCGGCAGAATAAATAAATTTGCTGTATCAATTCTTTTTTACCCAATACAACACCACCTAACACTCTACCTTGCCCGTCAATCCATTTTGTGGCAGAGTGAATTACCAGGTCGGCACCAAAATCAATGGGCCGCTGGTTTACCGGTGTGGCAAAACAATTATCTACATTCAATAAAATATTATGCTGCTTTGCCAGCTTACTAACAAAATCCAAATCTATGATATCCAATCCTGGATTGGTAGGTGTTTCTAAATAAATCATTTTGGTATTGGGCTTAATGGCTGCTTGCCAGCTTGCCACATCATTGGCACTAACATAACTTACTTCAATACCATAGTTGGGTAAATATTTATTCAGTACTGTAACCGTGCTGCCAAAAACAGAACTGCAGCTAATTAAATGATCACCTTTTTTTAACAGCGCCATAAAAGAGGCAAATACTGCAGCCATGCCCGTCGCAGTTGCGTAACCTGCTTCGGCACCTTCCAATGCTACCATTTTATCAGTAAACTCTTGTACACCCGGATTGCTAAAGCGGCTGTAAATATTATCATTGCTTTCATCTGCAAATGCAGCCCTCATATCTTCTGCATCATCAAAACAAAAACTGCTGGTTAAAAATAATGGGGTACTGTGTTCCATTTCATTGGTACGGTCAGTTTGTATGCGTATGGCTTTTGTAATTGGGTTCATCTTGTTAAGCTGCCCCATCCCAACCCTTCCCTGAAGGGGAAGGAACTCGTAGGGGAGTTTTTAAATTTGTAAAGTATAAGATATGCAAAAGGTAAACCGTTATTTTATTATTCATTTTAAGTTTACCTTATTATTAGAATTGAAAAAACAAAACATAATCTTCTTTTCAATCTCGTTACTTTCCTCCCACTTCGGGGGAGATAGAGGGGGCTGTTTTCAACTCCCATGTCAACACCGTTCCGCTCCGCTTCAACGTTTCTGCAACGCTGCAATACTTATTCATGGATAATTCGCAGGCACGTGCGGCTTTTTCTGCATCAATATCTCCGCTAAGTGTAAAAATAATTTTTGCATTGGCCCACAGCGATGGTTCTTTACCCGGTTCTCTTTCGCCGGTAATTTTTATAGAAAAATCGGTGATGGTCTGGCGCTGTTTTTTTAAGATCATTACAATATCAATTGCACTGCAACCACCCAAACCCATTAATAACATTTGCATGGGGCGTACACCAAAATTATTGCCGCCACTTTCGTCGCTGCTGTCCATGTGTACGGTGTGGCCATTGGCATCTTTGGCCCCAAAACCAAAATCGCCGCTTACACGGTGTAAATTAATTTCAATCATTTTAAAACATTTTTACAAATATAAATATTGCAAGCCTTTACTTTGCATTTTATTTACCCCCTCCGCCCCCTAAAGGGAGAACTTTTGGAGAAGAAGATAGCGAAGATGCCCCTATCCCCTAAAGGGGAAAATGGGGAAGATCATTTCGAAGAATGCAAAGAAGATTATGATTTATAATAGCTCCGTAGGAGCTTAAGGTGGGTAGAAAAAAATAATGTATGTTTCTAATCGTTCCGTAGGAACGACAGGTGCTTTTTGCAAAACATAATTAAAGCTCAATAAAGAAATATTGTTGAAGAGTGCGACGCCAATGAAGCTTAATAGTAGTTACGAAGATTGGCTAAAAAAAAATTATAAACCTTGAATAACTCCCCTTTAGGGGATGGGGGCAAATGAATATCTTTAAACATACCGACAATTTTATTTTAGAAAGTGGTTATATATTTCCATCAATTGAAATTGCTTACACCACTTACGGAAAATTAAATGCTGATAAAAGCAATGTGGTGTGGATATGCCATGCACTTACTGCCAACAGCGATGCTGCAGACTGGTGGAATGGCGTGGTGGGCAGCAATCATGTAATTGATCCTGAAAAATATTTTATTGTTTGTGCAAATATTTTAGGGAGTTGCTATGGCAGCACTGGGCCGCTGAGTGTTGATGCTAAAACACAGCAACCTTACTATAATAATTTTCCGCTGGTAACCATACGTGATATGGTGCAGGCGCATATTTTATTGCGTGAGCATTTAGGGATAGAAAAAATATTTTTAGTAATGGGCGGCAGTATGGGTGGTTACCAGGCCATGGAATGGTGTGTGATGGAAAAAAATGTGATTGAAAATGTATTGCTGCTTGCAACATCGGCAAGCGAAAGTGCCTGGGGCATTGCAACACATACTGCACAGCGTTTAAGTATTGAAGCGGATAATACATTTAATACTGCTTCGCCAACTGCGGGTGCAAAAGGATTAAAAGCTGCCCGTGCTATTGGTATGCTTACGTATCGCAATTATGGTATTATGGTGCAGCAGCAAACCGATACTGATGCAGAAAAAATTGATAATTATAAAGCATCATCGTACATTAATTACCAGGGCGAAAAATTAGTGCAGCGTTTTAATGCTTACACTTACTGGCAGCTTACAAAAAGTATGGACAGTCATAATATTGCCCGTGGCCGTGGTGGAAATTTGGCTACTGTATTAAATGATATTACACAACGCACTTTAATAATTGGTATCAGCAGCGATATACTTTGTCCGCTGGTAGAGCAGCGATTTTTAGCCAATCATATTGCAGATGCAACAATGATTGAAATTGATTCGGATTACGGACATGATGGATTTATGGTGGAGAGTAAATTGATTTCGCAGCATTTGGCAGAGTGGTTGGGTGAAGATGTGGTGCTGGGTTTTGGCGCTGCGATATAAAAAGCCCCTAACCTTCTTCCTTCGGCTTCGCTCAGGAGGGGAACTGCAGATTTTAGAATATTTATACTTTTTATCTTTCAAGCATTGTTATTGCTAAATACACATGCATTGTTTTACTTGCAGCATAAAAAAATTTACCACTACTTTATAAAATAGATTCGTTTATTTTGTTTGATAAATTTGTGTGTATGAAAAAATGGCTTGCTGCAGCAGTAATGTTTGCTTTATTAAATGATACTGCTGCACAACAACCGGCAACTCCCGATAAAATATATGGTCAACTTTTTATTGATGTGCAACTGGCGCAAGTTTTTACCGATGGTAAAACTTTTGTGGATTGTACGCCTAAAAGAAAAGTAAGCGATATTATGTACGATTACGGCTTAGCAAAAGGGCCGGGTTTGAATTTAAAAAAATTTGTGGCCGCTAATTTTGATTTGCCTGCTGCGCCGCCTGCGTTTAATTATATTCAAAAAGAATTGGATGCGGCTAACCACATCCGTAATCTTTGGAGTAATTTAAAAAGAGAAGCCGATAAAAATGTAAAAGGATCTTCTTTATTGCCATTACCCAATGCTTACATTGTACCCGGCGGAAGATTTAGAGAAATTTATTACTGGGACAGTTATTTTACCATGCTGGGATTAAAAGAAAGCGGCGAAACTGCCATGGTTGAAAATATGGTGGACAATTTTGCGTTTTTAATTAATACATACGGCCATATTCCCAACGGTAACCGAACGTATTATTTAAGCCGCAGCCAGCCGCCATTTTTTAGTTTGATGGTGGAGTTGTTGGCAGGTATAAAAGGGAAAACTGTTTATGGAAAGTATTTTACACCATTTCAAAAGGAATATGCTTACTGGATGGGTAAAACAACTGATGGCGCAGGCCATGGAGTAAAAATGCCAGACGGAAGTTTATTGAGCAGGTATTATGATAACAGCGATAAACCAAGACAGGAAAGTTATAAAGAGGATTATGATGTTGCAGAAAGTGTAGCCAATGAATTGGCGATGCGTATAAAAATGTCGTCGCCGGAGGCATTAAAAAAAATACTGGATGAAACAAAAGCAACTGTCTGCAGAAACTTACGTTCGGGTGCAGAGAGTGGGTGGGATTTTAGCAGCCGCTGGTTTGCAGATGAAAAAAATATTACAACCATTCAAACCATTAATATTATTCCGGTTGATTTAAACTGTCTGTTGTATCATTTAGAAATAACGACAGCAAAAATTTACGGATTGAATAAGGATACGAAAAGCCAAAAAAAATTACTGGCATTAGCAGCAAAAAGAAAAGCCGCCATTTTAAAATATTGCTGGAATGCAAAAGAAAATTTCTTTTGCGATTATAATATTGAAACAAAAACTGTAAATAATAATATTACTGCTGCAGGTTTATATCCATTGTTTGTAAAAATTGCAACCACTGCACAGGCAACTGCGGTTGCAGCAACAACAAAAAAGTATCTATTAAAACCCGGTGGTATTGTTACTACAATTAATAACACGGGCCAGCAATGGGATGCACCTAATGGCTGGGCACCATTGCAATGGGTTGCTGTAAACGGATTAAATAACTACAACGAAAAAGTTTTGGCAAAAGATATTGCTGTCCGCTGGCTTGCATTAAACGATAAAGTGTATGCAGCCACTGGTAAAATGATGGAGAAATACAATGTTGAAGATTTAAGTAAAGAAGCTGGCGGCGGCGAGTATCCATCGCAGGATGGTTTTGGCTGGACCAATGGCGTGTATTTGGCATTGAAAGCATTTGTAAAAAAATAATTTTCTTTTTAGTATCCCTCAACTTTAAAGCAGCGCATAAACTCACAGGTTTTATAACGGTTTTCATACTACAAACTGGCTTTCATAAACTGTGAACTTTGGCATGACACTAGTAGTACTAATACACATTTGGGTGCGGCACTTTTGTATTTAACGTTCAAATGCAGTGCTGCATTACATTTCTTTATCCACCACAATCGTTTGCAGATTTGACAGCAATTTGTTTTGAGTAAATTTGATATTCTCAATTTTTTCAAAACGATTGCTAATGACTATACCAAAACCGCATTTAAGCTTCTGGCAAATTATAAATATGAATGTGGGTTTTTTTGGCATTCAGTATAGTTTTGGGTTACAACAAAGTGCGGTTAATCCTATTTACGATTTTTTAGGTGCAAAGCCCGATGAAATTCCATGGTTAAATTTAGCTGGTCCGTTAACAGGTTTAATTATACAGCCTATCATTGGAGCGTTAAGCGATAAAACATGGCATGTAAAGTGGGGCAGAAGAACACCTTATTTTTTAATTGGTGCAATGATATGCAGTATTGCATTATTTCTTTTTCCTTTCAGCAGTCAGTTATGGATGGCCGCAGGTTTATTATGGATATTAGATGCAGGCAATAACACTGCTATGGAACCTTACCGTGCTTTTGTCGCAGATAAATTGGATGCATCGCAACAGCCAACTGGTTTTCAGGCGCAAAGTTTTTTTACCGGCTTCGGGCAAACGCTGGCTAATGTTTCGTTATTTATTTTTCCTTTGATATTTATTGGTAAAACAGGTAAGTTACCTACATGGGTTTTTGCATCTTTCTTTTTAGGTGCAGTTTGTTCTATCGGTTCAATATTATGGAGTATTAAAAAAACACCCGAAATTCCTCCAACAGAAAATGAGCTTAAAGCATTGAGGGAAAAAAATAAAGGCATGCCTCATCCGGCTATCCAGTTTTTTTTATCTATCCTCACAACTGTTGCAGCATATATTCTAATTATACTTCTAATTATTCCGGCAATTTTTGTAAAAGGATTGTTTCGTAAAGTATTGAACTATGCAGAAAATCATGCTACATTCAAAATATTATTTGCACAAAATATTGAAATTATTGACGCCATTTTAAACATGCCTAAGGTAATGTGGCAATTGGCGTTGGTGTATTTATTTCAATGGTATGCATTGTTTTGCTATTGGCAAAACTCCTCAAAAAGCATTGCTTTATCTGTTTGGAAAACTACTCCGCAGCAAAATGCTACTTTGTATGAAGAGGCTGTTAGCTGGACTGGTTTAGTAAATGGCTGGTACAATGTTGTAACTTTTTTATGTGCATTTGGTTTAGTATGGTTCGCAAAAAAATATTCACCCAAACTGGTACATTTTGGGTGTTTGATTTTAGCAGGCATTGGGTTATTAGCATTTCCGTTTATAGAAAATAAATATTTTCTTTTCCCTGCAATCACAGGTTTTGGTATTGGTTGGGCAAGTATGATGGGGATACCTTATTTAATGGTGGTAAGTAAAATACCTAAAGAAAGATACGGCGTTTATATGGGTATTATAAACATGATGATTGTAATACCGATGTTTATACAAACAATAACTTTTGGATTTATTTTAAAATATTTTTTAAATAATAATCCGGGTAACGCAATATTATTTGCAGGCGTATTTTTATTAATAGCAGCATTACTTACCCTTTTAATAAAAACCGATAAACCAACAGAAGAAATAATTATGCCAGCTGGTATGGGGCATTAAATAAAAATGGTTATGGCTTTAATAAAAAGTACAATTAATATAGAAAGCAGCAATCTAAGTTCCCCTTCAGGGGACAGGGGCAAAATACTCTGCATCGGCGAAGCATTGATAGATTTAATTTGTACCGATAAAGGCAAATCACTAAGCGATGGAAATAATTTTTTGAAAAAAGCAGGTGGTGCACCAACTAATGTTGCTGCAGCAATTGCTGCATTGGGTGGCAATGTAGAGCTGGCCGCAAAAGTTGGTGTTGATCCTTTTGGAAAACATTTGATAGAAGTGATGAGTGATTTTGGTGTTAATACCAAATGGATGCTGCAGGATGAAAATAATTTTACCACGTTTGCATTTGTATCGTTGATGGAAAATGGAGAAAGGGATTTTTATTTTAACCGCGGTGCCGATGGGCAACTGAGCAGGCAGGAAGTAGAAGCTATTAATCTTGATGAATTTTCAATAATTCATTTTGGTTCTGCCACTGGGTTTTTACCGGGGCCATTGCAGGCAGCTTACCAGGGCCTTTTACAAAAAGCATTACTCAAAAATATTTTTATAAGTTTCGATCCTAATTACCGTCATTTATTATTTCAAAATAATACGCAAACTTTTATTGATCAGTCGTGGAATTTTTTAGAGTGCTGCCATTTTTTTAAACTGAGTGATGAAGAAGCTTTGTTGATAACAGGCGCTGCAACATTAAACGATGCTGTAAAAATTTTGTTTGAAAAAACAGATGGTGTTTTTGCAATAACATTAGGCAAGGACGGAACTATGTTAGGATTTAACGAACAAACAGTTATTGTACCCAGTATTGCCGTAACACCTGTAGATACTACTGGTGCAGGCGATGCATTTGTAGGGGCTTTATTATACCAGCTCAGCGAAAAATCGGTAGGAGAAATAAAAATTTTATCGGCAGAGCATTGGCATAAAATTGTTTTTAATGCCAATAAAGCAGGTGCAAGAACATGTGAGTATATGGGGGCTATGGAAGCTTTTAAACATTTAAATAATACCATTTTTAATTAAAGAAATAATAGTGTACGATTCTCAATTACATAGTCAAATTAATACCGGCCTGCGTAAAATGAAAATAGATGTGGGTAACAGCGATAATTTATTCTACACCCGTTTTGTTGCTAATGCAACTGCTATACAATTTTTGTACAATCAATTATACCAGCATCATCCCGAAAGTGAAATTATTTTTAAGCAGTTGATTGATACTATGGGGAAAGCTTATTCGCAAAGACCGGTAACATTAAAATTAAGAGATGAAGAAAAAGAAAAAAAAGGTAATTGGTTTTTAAGCAATGAAATTACAGGGATGAGTTTATATGTTGACCGGTTTTGCGGCAACCTTAAAACCCTTGGCGAAAAACTCGATTACTTTAAAACACTTGGTGTAAATCTTTTGCACCTTATGCCGGTGATGCAAAGCCCGGAAGGGGAAAGTGATGGTGGCTATGCAGTTTCGGATTTTAGAAAAATAGATGAACGTTTTGGAACACTGGAAGATTTAAAAGTGGTGGAAGAAAAAATGACCGGAGCAAAAATGTACCTGATGATGGATATTGTGATGAACCACACATCGCATAAACATGAGTGGGCACAAAAAGCAAAGCAGGGCGAAAAAAAATACCAGGATTATTTTTATATGTATGATGACAGGCAGGTTCCTGATCAGTTTGATAAAAACATGCCGGATATTTTTCCTGAATCGGCACCGGGTAATTTTACTTATGTACCAGAGTGTAATAAATGGGTGATGACGGTTTTTCATAATTATCAATGGGATTTAAATTTTTCTAACCCCGAGGTGTTTATTGAAATGCTGGATACAATTTTCTTTTTTGCAAATTTTGGTGTAGATGTTTTACGCATAGATGCTCCTGCATTTATATGGAAACAATTGGGCACCACCTGCCAGAATTTACCATTGGCACATACCATTTTACAATTGATAAAACAATGTGTGCAGGTGGCAACGCCGGGTATGGCTTTATTGGGAGAAGCAATTGTAGCACCCAAAGAGATTATGAAATATTTTGGTACAGGTTTATACACTGCTAAGGAATGCGACTTTGCATATAACGCCACACACATGGCATTGCAATGGGATGCTTTGGCTACAGGAGATACAAAAGTTATGCTTGCTGCTCAGCATGAAATTTTACAAAAACCATTGGGTACTTCCTGGATTACTTATACCCGTTGCCACGATGATATTGGTTTAGGTTACGATGATGATATGATTCGGCATGGGGGATTCAATGCGTATGAGCACCGTAAGTTTATAAAAAATTATTATTCCGGTATGCATGAAGGATCGCCTGCAAGAGGTGCTTTATTTTCTGTAAATCCAAAAACACAGGATGCCCGTATCAGCGGTTCGCTGGCTTCGCTTTGTGGATTGGAAAAAGCAATTGACGAAAAAGATAAAAGCGCCGTTGAAATTTCTATAAAAAAAATAATGCTGATGCAGGCACATAGTTTTTTTATTGGCGGTATTCCAATGTTATTTTATGGAGATGAAGTGGGTTACACCAATGATTATTCTTATTTAAACGATCCTGCAAAAAGTTACGACAACCGCTGGATGCACCGCCCTGTAATTGACTGGAATAAAAATGAAAAAATAAATGATATAGGTACGGTAGAACAAAAAGTTTTTTCGGCTACACAAGAATTGATTGCTATCCGAAAAAAATTAGAAGTGGTAAGCGATTACAAAAATCTTACCTGGTTGCAGCCGCACAATATTCATATTGCAGGTTACCTGCGTACACACAATGGTAAAAAACTGTATTGCATTTTTAATTTTAGTGCAGCACCGGCTTACTTAACATGGTTTGCATTTAAACAGCATGGTCCTGTTTCGGCAAAATTATTCGATCACTGGAGCAATAAACAATATCATGTGGGTAACGACAGTGAATATTTTATTCTTGAACCTTATAGTTTTTATTTATTAGAACCTGAATTATAATATCAACTTTTAGCCGGGGGTGATAACCTGGTTTTTCATGTGCAGTTAGTTTTGGTAAAAGCCCCTGTTTCTACAGGGGCTTTCCGTTTACTGCAATTAATGCACATCTTGCCGTTTATTATTTTAGCAGGGCGGAACATGATAGTTTGCTGTTTAAATAAACTATTTTTAAAGCTGATATAATATTGCTGTATGAAAAAAAGTAGTTTTTTTATTCTTATACTTTTATTGGCTGTAAAAAGCTTTGCCCAACAAATTATTATCAGCAATTTACAATGCGATCATAAAATAAATCCTTTAGCAATTAATACAGCCTCGCCGCATTTTAGCTGGCAATTGCAGTCTGCACAGCGTAATGTTTTACAAACAGCATACAGAATTTTAGTTGCTGATAAAATGGAGCTGCTTCAAAAAGATAGGGGTAATATCTGGGATTCAAAAAAAATAAACAGCAATCAATCTACACAAATATTATTTAAAGGGATAAAAATAAATGCAGCAACAAAATATTTTTGGAAAATTCAGGTGTGGGATAATAAAAATACAACCGTTTGGAGTGAGCCTGCAAATTTTACAACAGGATTATTTACTGAAAAAGAATGGAGCAATGCTAAATGGATTGGTTATGAAGAAATGCCCGATTCACTTTACACAGTACCCGGCGTACATAGTCCAGAAATAAAAAAGAAATTAGGTTCTAATAAATTAAAACAAAGAACGATAATTCCTTTGTTTAGAAAAACATTTACTGCGGATAAAGAAATAGCTAATGCAACTGCATACATCAGTGGGCTGGGCCAATATGAATGCACTATTAATGGCAAAAAAATTGGAAATAGTTTTTTAGCACCGGGCTGGACGGATTATAATAAACGGGTGCTGTATAATACTTACGATGTAACAGCATCAATTAAAAAAGGAGAAAATGCTATTGGAGTAATTGTTGGCAACGGATTTTATAATATCAACCGGGAGCGGTATATAAAATTAGCAATTGCATACGGCTATCCCAAAATGATCTGTAAAATACTATTAAATTATACCGACGGCTCTTCGGCAGTGTTAGTAAGTGATAGCTCCTGGAAAGTGTCGCCATCACCCATTACTTTTTCGAGTATTTACGGCGGCGAAGATTATGATGCTACGCTTGAAAAAGCCGGCTGGAATAATATTGGCTACAATGATGCAGATTGGAAGCAGGCAGTAAATGTGTCTATACCAAAAGGAATGATGGAAGCCGAAATGGATAATCTTGTAAAAGTGAATGAAGTTTTAAATGTGCAAACAATTAGTAAACCAAAAGACAGCGTGTATGTGTATGATTTTGCACAAAATCTTTCCGGCATAATTGAACTTAAAGTGCAGGGCAAAAAAGGACAGGTTGTAAAGTTATTGCCTGCAGAATTATTAAATAATAAAAATCTTGTTAACCAAAATGCAACAGGTAAGCCGTATTATTTTTTGTATACATTAAAAGGCGATGGTGTAGAAACCTGGCGGCCACGTTTTACTTATACCGGCTTTAGGTATGTACAGGTAGAAGGTGCAGTGCCTGATACCGCAAGTACAACTGGCGTCTTTGCAAAAATAATCAGCATCACCTCTTTACATACATCTAATTCATCGGAATTAAACGGCGAGTTTGAATGTTCCAATAAATTATTTAATCAAATTAACCAGTTAATTAAATGGGCTATCAAAAGTAATTTGCAAAGTGTAGTAACAGATTGCCCACACCGGGAAAAATTAAGCTGGCTGGAGCAGGATCATTTAATGGGAGGATCGATTAATGCCAATTACAATGTTTATCAGTTGTATAAAAAATTAGTGTACGATATGATGGATGCACAAACTGCCGATGGCCTTGTGCCCGACATTGCACCCGAGTTTGTGTTTTTTGATGATAATGGATTTGGTTTCCGTGATTCGCCGGAGTGGGGTAGTGCTGCAGTAATTGTGCCATGGCTTTTGTATAAATGGTATGGTGACGAAGCGATATTAAAAGAAGCTTATCCCATGATGAAAAAATATGTGACCTACTTACAAAATAAATCTGCCAATAATATTTTAGATTATGGCCTGGGCGACTGGTATGATTACGGACCCAAACCACCCGGTGTGGCACAGCTTACACCCAAAGCTTTAACTGCAACTGCAATTTATTTTTATGATGTACAATTGCTTGCTAAGGTGGCAGCATTATTGCAACAAAAGAATGATGCGCTGATTTATCGGCAACTGGTAGCTGCTATCGGTTACGCATTCAATAATTCTTTTTTTAATACAAAAACAAAAGTATTTGCAACTGGCAGCCAAACTGCAATGGCCATGCCTTTATGTTTTGGCCTTGTTGCCCAAACAGATAAAGCAGCTGTATTGAAGAATATGGTGGATTCAATTAATGCACAGGGGAAAAAATTAACGGCCGGTGATATTGGCTTTCATTTTTTAATACAGGCATTACATGATGGAGGTGCTTCGCAATTAATTTATGATATGAATTACAGGGACGATGTGCCCGGTTATGGTTACCAGTTAAAAAAAGGCGCCACTGCTTTAACAGAAAGTTGGCCTGCATTGGCGGAAGTATCCAACAATCATTTAATGCTCGGGCATATTATGCAGTGGTTTTACGAAGGCCTGGGTGGTATAAAACAAACTGAAAATTCTTATGGGTATAAACAAATTATAATTGAACCGGAAGTTGTGGGGGATATAAATTATGTAAATGCCAATCATCAAACAGTTTATGGCAATATTGTAAGCCAATGGAAAAAAACGGATACAGGGTTTGAATTGTATGTTGAAATTCCTGTAAACACAACAGCAATTATTTATTTGCCTGCAAAAAGCATTAAGCAAATTACAGAAAATAATAAAACCGTAAGCAATGCAAAAGATTTTGCAGTTGGTACAATTAAAAATGGAAGGGCGGCAATAAAAACGGGCTCCGGTAAATTTTATTTTAAAGTAAACAATGCAAAGTTGTAAAAAGATTTACTTAACTTTTTTTCTTGCATCAATATTTTGAAAAAAGAAAACTCTTGCAGCGTTAATATTTCTGTATTTATTGCCTGCGGCTGTTTGTATAAATACATTGGAATAACCAAACTGTATATTATTTTGTTCGGATAATTGATACTTGGTGCCTATAAAAAAACGGTTCTGGTCAAAATAATTATTTACAATTTGTTTACCAAAATTAATATGTACTTCATCATTAACAATAAATGACCAGGCTTTAGGAACTATTCCCTTTTTGCTTAGCGGAATTTCGTACCAGATATTGTATCGTAGCTTCCAGTTAAAGCTGCTGCCATCGGATAAAGTAGAATCGTTTAATATTTTACGGCGGTAACGTTCCTCCAATCTAAACCATTGCATCATTCTTTTTTTACCGTACTTGGTATGCCATTGCAATTGCTGCCATGGCCGGTGTTCCGGTTGAGAAATTTTTTTATGTGCATCTGCAGGAAAATGATTTACATAAGCATAACCCAATGTGAATTTTGTCACATCATTAATATAGTAAGTTATGCCTGCCCTGATGATGCCGGTAGAAAAATTATTTACAAAATCTTCCTTTGTGCGTAAATGAACATCTGTCCACATACCCAACTTGTTACTAAAACGGGTTTGGTTAAAATATCCCATCCAAACCTGGTTTATGTTTTCCGTTTGCTTTACCTGTGCTTTACTTTCAATACAAAAAAACAGGGTGATGCAAAGCAGATAAATTTTTAAAACTGCTGCTCTTTTTTTCATTCCATAAATATTTTTCATGTTGCAAAAGTGACTATAATAAATTTATTTTAAGCAATTGCAATTAAAAATATTTTTTAAGACGCCGTGGGTGGATTCGAACCACCGTAAAAGGTTTTGCAGACCTGTACCTTACCACTCGGCCACACGACTGTATTTATTTTATATTTTCTTTTTGATGCTCCGAGTGGATTCGAACCACTATCAGTAATTTATGAAATTATGCAGCCACCAAAGGCCAGAGCTGTATAGGGCATTCCTAGGAATAAGAACGCCGTTGTAACGATTGCTATGCTCTAAGAAATAATCGTTTTAGTTTAGTGTGTTGAATTATTTATTCAGCAAACCATCAATTGTTATGGCTGCATAATACAATGCACTAATTGTTGGGCCGCCTGCATATTGATAGTACCTGTTGTTTAAAATATTAGATCCTCCCAGTTTTATAGTTGATTTTACTGCAGGTAAACGATAAGTAATTTGTGCATCTATATTATTAATTGCAGCAACAGCTCCCGTAACCAGCGGGCTTTCCCAAAGAAAACTGTCCTGCCATTTCCATACAATATTAAATCCGATATTTTTTGTAATGGCCCTGTTACCAAAAGAAATGTTGGTAGTAAATTTTGGTGTGTTAAAACCTGTTACAAAAAGATCAGGTGTGTTATTGCCTTTAATATCATTATAATTAAAGTTGCCGGAGATAGTAAATGTTTTATAAAAATTATAAGTCAGTCCTAATGATGAACCATAAGTGGTGTATTTATTTTTTGTATTGGTATAAACACGGTAACGCTCCTGGCCTTTACTGGTTGCATTGCCACCGCTTGCAGTTGTTGCATCTCTGTTTCTGTCAATCATTGCAATTACTGCTGCATCGCTGCCCACGGTTTCCCCTTTGGGAACATACACCTGTACCTGTCCCAAAAATCCATCATACACATTTGCATAAGCATCTGCATCAATAAAAACTTTGTTGTCAAATAGCACTGCTTTATAACCAATTTCAAAAGAATTAATGCCTTCGGGCCTGCCATCCGGCAGATTTGCTACCTGTAATAAATTTTTATTGTCCAATGCTGCGGCATCTGTATTGCCTCCAGCTTTTACTGCGGCATTAAATGCGGCTACAGATGGCTGTGTATAACTGTTTTCACGAAAACCCAATCCCTCGTTAATGATTGGTAAAATGCCCACTCTCTTTACCCTGCCGTTGTTTACATAACTCAGTGCTTCAAATAATGCCGGAAAACGGTAACCCTGCTGAAAGGTAAAACGGAAATTATGTTTTTCGCTTGCAGTATATACTGCTGCAATACGGGGTGTGAATTTTACCTGAAATTCAGGATTATAATCTGCCCTTACAGATCCCCATAGTTTTAATTTCTCATCAAAAAATGTTTTGGTTATTTGTGCAAATGCGCCAATTTTTTTATAATAAGTATTCTTACCAAAGCTGCCATCAGCTAATACTTTATTTCTGTCGGCAATGGCACGTGTAAAGTCAACAAAGTTGTTGCCATCCGGAATTAATTCATACACACGGGCATCGGCCCCTACCAGTAAATTAAAATATTTTACCTGTTTGGTTAAATCCAGTTGCCCTTCTATATGATACAGATTGCTTTTTTGTATCAATGCGGCGCCACCCGTTACCGGTGCATCTGGTATAGTACTTGATTTAATATCCCAGTTATTTATTTTTACAATAGAGTCTCTTATACTGTTAAAGCGTTGTGTACCCGGTACAGCACGGCTGGCATCTGCCTCCTGCCTTGCATAAGCAGTTGCAGCAGCAAGATTTGCAGAAGTTAATGCGCCACCGTTTGCAGCTGCGTAAGCATTTAGTGCAGTTTTATATTTTGCATTCCATAAGCTGGCACTGCCACCGGTATATAAATCTAAATTATCTGCCAGGGGTTTTACATTGTATGAATTACCGGTGTTTTCTTTTGTAACATAAGCCTTAACAGTAAAGTTGCTGCCCTTTAATTCTACCTGGTGGTTTTGTACCACCACATCATCCAACTTAACTTTATTGCCTCTTTGAAAAACACCATCCATTTTACCAATGCGGTAAGTGTAAGCAATTTCTGTTTTTGGGTTGAATTTATAGTGTAAAGCAATATCTGCTTTTAAATTATCTACATTGGGATCAACTAATTCGTTTTCCCAATAGCCGGTACGGGCAACTGTTAAAGTTCTGTTGGTAACACCATCAATGTTTAAACCGGTAACAGAAACTGTATTACTTAATTGTAAGGCATCATCACCATATTTATTCCACCCATCAAAAGCAATATTATTAACGCCATCCAGAGCAGTATAAGTTGGATTGGCTGAGTTTTTATTGTTTGGATTTTGATCTAAACGTGTATTGGATATCCAGTCGGTACCTTTTAAATAGCTGGCATTAATTTTAAATGCAAATTTATTTTTAAATGCTTTTGCATAGCGAATGGCTGTTTCGGTTAACAAACTTGGGTCATGGTCTTTGCCATCCACATGGTTAATACCTGTACGCTGAAAAACACTTAGCCCCTGTGTTTTAAAAGGGTTTTTTGTAATAAGATTGGCTAAACCATTAATGGCATTCATGCCGTATAATGCAGAAGCTGCACCGGGTGTAATTTCAATACTTTGTATATCCAGTTCTGTAGGGCCAATGGCATTGCCTAAGGGAACGCCTAATGTAGCCGCCTGCATGTCTATACCATCCACCAGTTGCATAAAGCGAAAATTATTGGGGATATTAAATCCACGGGTATTGGGTACTTTAAAGGTGATAGAAGATGTGGTAAGCTGCACACCTTTTACATTACCCAATGCATCATAAAAAGATGCAGCAGGCGTTTCTTTCAATGCTTTAAGGTCTAACTTTTCTATGCTTACCGGCGACTTTAATATTTTTTCTGAAGTACGGCTTGCTGTTACCACCACTTCATTAGCTAAAAATGTTTGCGATGTTAATTGAATAGCTAATTTGGTATTGGAATTTTTAACTTCCAGTTCTTGCGGCGAAAAACCAATGGAAGAAATAACTATTGTAAAAGGTAATTTTTGATTAATTACTAAAGAGAATGTTCCTGTAGAATCGGTGATAGTACCAATAGATGTTCCTTTGATGGAAATACTTGCCGATGGCAGCCCCTCATGGTTTTCACCTACTACACGGCCACTTAATATTAAAGCGCCATTAAGTTGCGCCAGGGTAAAAAGGGGTAATACTGCTAACAGAAATACTGTATTTTTTTTCATAATAATGAGTTGGTATAAGTTGTTTATTAAAGTCTATTAAATTTATAGACTAATTAAGTAAAAAATTTTAAAGCTGGATGAATTGCATTCGATGGCTATATCGTTGCATTCTTAAAGGAGAGGAAAGCCTAAGGTTATTCTGTTTCATTAACTTAATATTTGTTTGCAAAGATAAAGGCATTCTTATTAGTCCACCAAAATTATAGACTTTTATTTTAAAAATATTTTTATACCATAAATTTTGATTCGTAAAAATACTATTTGGTTATCTTGATTGCGGTTTCCAAACGTTGTGCAGCATTATCCCAATTGATGATGTTGAATAAGGCATCAACAAAATCGGTACGTTTGTTTTTGTATTTTAAATAGTAGGCATGTTCCCAAACATCAATAACTAATAAAGGGATAGCGCCCCACTGCGTAATTTTTTCGTGGTTTTCGCATTGCAAAACGGTAAGGCTGTCGCTGTAAGGCTGATAAGCTAAAATACCCCAGCCATTGCCATCCACATTTTTAGAAGTTTCAGCAATTAATGCTTTTAATTTATCATAGCTGCCAAAGTTTTTTTCAATACGTTTTAATAATTCACCTTTAGGATCATTTTTTTTGTTGGTAAGATTTGTCCAGAAAATTGAATGCAATACATGAGAAGAAAAATGGTAGGATAATTTTTTTGTCCAGTAATCCACCGTTTCTAAATTATTTTCGTCCATTGCTTTTTTAATCATCTGCAGATCTTTATTAGCACCTTTTACCGCACCGCCATGATGAAAAGTGTAATGCAGGTGCATGGTTTCTGAATCCATATAAGGTTCTAAAAAATTTTCGTTGTAAGGTAAAGGCTGAAGAATGTAATTACCGTTGGCATCCACCAATTTGTCAATATCGTTATTGGTTAAATTATTTGCAAAGGCATTGTTGGTGCCTATTAAAGTTGCAGCGCCTGCTAATGCGCCGGATGTTAAAAAGTTTTTTCTGTTCATAAAATAATTTTAATAAAAATTCCGATAATTGCTGCCGCCAGAATAATATACGGCTCCTGTATTTTCTTTATGTAAAGTAAGGCAAATATTGCAGCAATGGCGATGGTTGCTGTGGGAATATCTGTAATACTTCTTTTGGCTATTACAATTACCGCACCCACTAAAGCACCAACAACCGCAGCTGTAATGCCATCTACAAAAGCTTTTACCGGTTTGTTTTTTGCAATTTTATGAAAGTAAGGGGCAGGAATAATGGTAAATAAATAACAGGGTAAAAAAGTTGCAAGAGCTGCAACACATGCGCCGGGAAAACCGGCAACGAGATAACCAATAAAGCCAACCGTAATAACTACCGGGCCGGGAGTTATCATAGCAACAGCAACGGCATCTAAAAATTGTTGTTCGGTGAGCCAATGATTTTCTGTTACAACACCTGCATGTAAAAAAGGAACAATAGCCAGGCCGCTGCCAAAAACAAATGCGCCTGCTTTTGTAAAGAAGATAGCAATTTTTTGCAGCGTAGAATATTGAAAATCCCAAAAACCGATCTGCAATAAGACAAAACCGCTGGCTAATTTATTACTGGTAATTTTTGGCGGTGCTTTTACAAACATGTATATCACACCTGCTGTAATAAACACCAAAATATTTTCTTGCTCCGTAATAAATGTTACTGCAGCCGCCGCTAAAAAAAATAACCACAGCAGCCAATTAGTTTTAAATGATTGTAAATTAAACTTACCAATAGATTTTACAGTTAGTTTATAAGAGCTGATAATTATTATTCCAATTACAGCTGCGCCAACACCATAAAAAACTGCCTGCATCCACGAGAGGCCGCCAAATAATTTATAGGCAATACCCAGCAGTACCACCATTATAAAAGATGGTATTACAAAAGCAATGCCTGCAAGTGTTGCGCCAATAATACGGTAATGTACAAAGCCTAAATAAATACTTAACTGAGCAGCAAGTGGTCCCGGTGCTAATTGTGCCAACGCAAGGCCTTGTTTATACTGATCTTCTGAAACCCATTTTTTATTTTCTACCAAATCTTTATGCATGTAACCCACTAATGCAACGGGGCCGCCAAAACCCGTGCTGCCTAACTTTAAAAAATACTTTATTAATGCCTGTAAAGAGTATGTAGGTTTTGGTTCCATAATTTTATAAGAGTTTCAATCTACGCTTTAATAAAAGTTGAATATTGTTATGTCGTACAAGAGTGCGACGCCAATGAAGTTGAACATTGATTTATGGCTTGGCCCCAAAAAATTAAACCATAGCCTCCTCCATTTCCTCCGCCGCGGCGTAGATAGGGGCTTTTACAAAAAAATTGCCCTGTAAATTGTAATTAAACTCATGGCAATAACTACAATACCAACTGCAACAAACATTTTTTTAACCGGAAGTTTTGACGTTAGCATTGCCGAAAACGGGGCAGTTATTATGCCTCCAATTAATAAACCTGCAACAATATTCCAATGATGAATACCAATAGTGAAGATGAATGTGATTGCACTTGCTACAGTTAAAATACATTTTGCAAAAGTAGAACTGCCAATTACATACCGGGGTGTATGTCCATTTTTTATAAAAGTGCCTGTTACTAACGGTCCCCAACCACCGCCGCCAAATGAATCAATAAAACCGCCAATTAAACCAAGAACTGTAATTTTTGTGGGTTTCTTTTTTTGATTGGTTTCTTTTTTTTGAAAAGCATTTTGTAGAATTCTTATACCCAGATACATGGTGTACACTGCAATAAATGGTTTGGTTATTTTTGCATAGCGATCCCCAACATAACTAAGGGCCAGTGCCCCTATTACGGCACCAATAATTGCAGGGATGGCTAATGCTTTTGCTAATTTTTTATTTACATTTCCTAATTGCCAGTGGCTGATAGTGCCAGCAGCACTGGTAAAAGATTCGGCAGAATGAATGCTGGCGCTGATTACAGGCGGCGGCACATTTAAAATTAATAAAATGGTGGTGCATATTACGCCATAACCCATACCCATAGAGCCTGCAACAATTTCTGCAAAAAAACCAACTAACAGCATCCAGTAAAATAAATAATTGTCTTTATGTAATGCTGCCTGCAGTGTTGTAAGCTGTGCTGCAGATAAAAAAAGATAAGTGAATAATGCAATGAGCGCCACAATAGTTATGGCCACCATATATTTATTAAATACTTTTCTTCTGGAAGAAGTAAACTCCTGCTCTGTTGCCACCACATCCTGCGAATGGGTTATCTCTTCTATTGTTTCTTCCGTTGTTTGATTAAGCATTACTGTTATTTTCTGTAAGTTTTTTTGTTAGCTCATTAAGCTGTTTTACTTTTTCTGTAAAATCGCCACTCAATTTATTGCGTACATTTTGCATGTTGTTTAACAGGTCATCAATTTCATCCGGAAAAGTTTCGTTTAATACTTCCTTAATTCTTTTTGCAATGGTGGGTGATTTGCCATTGGTGCTAATCGCAATTTTTAGATTTCCTTTTCTTACAACAGAACTTAAATAAAAATCACACAGGTCGGGCTTATCTGCAGCATTAACTAATATTTTTTTGCTTTTAGCATCAGTTACAATTTGTGTGCTGATAGCAGTTTCATTAATGGCAGCAATGATAATATCGTTATCAGCTATATCACTTATGTGATAGGGTTTCTCTTTTAAAATAATATTGGGATATTGTATTGCAATTTCTTTAATGGCATCGCTTATTTGTGTGGCGACTAAAGTGATTTTAGTTGCAGGAGAGTTGCTGATAACAGCGTCTAGTTTTTCTAAACCCACATAGCCACCGCCAACAATAAGCACCGATAAGTTTTCTAACTTAAGAAAAATGGGAAATAAATTATTACTGCTTTGCATGCAATGAAATTGTTTTTAAAAATGAAAGGGTTAAAATATGCTGGGATGAATGTGCAGGCCAGCGCAACCACATATAGCCTGCCTGTAATTGTGCAGTCTTATTAAAATAATACAATCCATTTACGATAAGCCGGTTTTGATCGAACGACCATTTGTTGTTAGCATGTTGCTGCATATATTCATCTGCAATAAGTAAACCCCATTTTTCGGAAAATTTTTGTACTAACTGTGGTTTTATCCTGTAACGAAATGCATGAAATGCTGCTTTGGTACTGGTGGCAGAAAAAAAACGTTGTTCTGTTCTTATCCTTATTTGCGTTTGCAAAGTATTTGTAAGCGCTGTTTTATAATTTACTTCCTGCCAGTAACGAAATTCTTTTGCAAATTCATTATTTTGTTTTGAAAAAGTGGTACGTGTATGAGCAGCTGCGGCGCCAACTGCTACACTCCAATTCTTAGTAAAATTATACCTCAGTCCAATGCGGTGCAGCTGCTGCAATGCTGTTGGTGTAGTTCCTAAGGTTCTGTAATTAAAATCGGTGGGCATTTGCCACCTGTTATTTATATGCAGCGGCAACTGTACATTAAGCCAAATGCCGGTTGACGGCCTTTGGGCAAAAGCTTTAAAAGAAATTAATACTGATACCATAAAAAATATGCTCCTGTTTGCAGCCATAAACTAACACACCTGTATTATGCTTAAAGTAAAAAAACAGGAAAACAAAAATACTAATTTCCTACCAATTTAGTAGACTAATTAAAAAATATTTTTAATAGTTGAATTGCTGTAGTAAAATCAGCTTAGTTCCGCTAAACTTTCTTTGGTTTTGCTGATCGTTTCATCCAGATCGGCATAGGAGAGTGCGTTATTGAGGAACCAGCTTTCAAATGCAGACGGCGGTAAATAAATGCCTCTTTTCAGCATGGCATGAAAATATTTTTTAAACAACTCATTATTGGCGGATGCTGCAGTTGCAAAATCCGTAACCTCATGATCGCTGAAATGAATACTAATCATGGAACCAAACTGGTTGATGACATAAGGCCGCCCCCATGCTTTCAACACTTCTTGCAAACCATTTTTTAAATAAATTGTTTTTTCTTCCAGCTCCGTATAAATAGATGGATTATTTTTTAATTCAGTAAGCATGGTAAAACCTGCTATCATTGCAATAGGATTGCCACTTAGTGTGCCGGCCTGGTACACATTACCCAACGGCGCAATGTGCTGCATAATTTCTTTTTTGCCACCAAATGCACCCACCGGCAAGCCGCCGCCAATAACTTTTCCGTAAGTAACTAAATCGGCTTTGATGTTTAATTTTTGTTGTGCACCACCTGCTGCCAGTCTAAAACCTGTCATCACTTCATCAAAAATGAAAACAATATTTTCTTCATCACAAATTTTTCTTAAGCCTTCTAAAAAACCGGGTGCCGGTAAAATGCAACCCATGTTGCCTGCAACAGGTTCTACAATTATTGCTGCAATTTCATTTTTATTTTGTGCTACTAATTCTTTTACTGCTTCTAAATTATTGAATGCTGCAGTTAATGTATCATTGGCTACACCGGCAGTTACACCCGGCACTGTTTGAATATTTAATGTTGCTACACCACTGCCGGCTTTTACTAAAAATGAATCTGCATGGCCGTGATAGTGTCCTTCAAACTTTATTATTTTATTTTTTCCGGTATAACCTCTTGCCAAACGGATGGCACTCATGCAGGCTTCAGTGCCACTGCTTACCATTCTTATCAGATCTACATTGGGCACCATGCCAATGATGAGTTCGGCCATTTCAATTTCCAATAAAGTAGGTGCACCAAAAGAAGTAGAGCCTAATGCTTGTTCCTGTATGGCTTTTACTACCGGTTCGTATGCATGGCCTAAGATCATTGGTCCCCACGATGCGATGTAATCAATGTACTTATTATTATCTACGTCAAATAAATAAGCGCCTTTAGCGCTATGCATAAATACGGGTGTGCCGCCTACACTTTTAAATGCTCTAACGGGAGAGTTTACACCTCCTGGGATAGATTTTTTAGCTCTTTCAAATAGTTTTTCGCTTTTTGTATGCATGGGGAATTATTTTTTTCGTAATCTTTTTATTGTCTTGCAAAAATTTTCACGCAAAGAAACAAAGAAAAAAAGACGCAAAGATTTGCCCCTTTGCCGCTTAGCGGCTTTGCGTGAGAATTAACCCAGTAGCTTTACCGCATCTTTTGCAAAATACGTCGCAATCAAATCTGCTCCTGCTCTTTTTATTGACGTTAAGGTTTCTAAAATTGCTTTGTCTTCATCTATCCAGCCCATTTTTGCGGCAGCTTTTATCATGGCATATTCGCCGCTGATATTATATACACTCACGGGAACGTTGACAGCATTTTTTACTTCTCTTACAATATCCAAATAAGGTAAGCCTGGTTTTACCATTACAATATCTGCGCCTTCTTCAATATCCATCAATGCTTCTTTCACCGCTTCAATACGGTTGCTGTAATCCATCTGGTAAGTTTTTTTATCACCAAAACCGGGAGCACTGTCCAGTGCATCACGGAAGGGCCCGTAAAAACAAGAGGCATATTTTGCACTGTAGGCCATGATGCCGGTATTGGTAAAATTATTTTCTTCCAATGCTTTTCTAATAGCGCCAATGCGGCCATCCATCATATCGCTGGGTGCTACAAAATCGGCACCGGCATGCGCATGGCTTACACTCATTTGTGCTAATACTTCTACTGTAACATCATTTACAATTTGTCCGTTTTCTACAATACCATCATGACCGTAAGATGAAAATGGATCGAGTGCAACATCCGTCATCACCAGCATTTCGGGCACTACATCTTTTATAGCTTTAATACTTCTTTGCATCAAACCATTTGGGTTCAACGCTTCTGTTCCTTTATTGTCTTTTAATTCGTCTTTCGATTTTACAAAAAGTAAAACTGATTTTAATCCCATACTCCACAATTCTTTTACTTCTTTAACTGTGTTGTCTAAACTGTGGCGGTAATAATTAGGCATGGAAGCAATTTCCAATTTTATATTTTCTCCTTCCGTAATAAAAAGAGGAACGATAAAATCGTTTGGAGTTAAAATTGTTTCACTTACTAAACTTCTGATAGCGGGTGACTGACGTAAAATCCTGTTTCTTCTTTGCAAATACATAAAATTTATTTTAGTAATTATTTCAATCAACCGCTGACGGGGCTTGCAGCCGCCGTCAGGGTTTTAGCAAGAGTTCGATTTTTTTGCCCACGCATTTTTTTCTTCTTCGGTAATCGCAGCTAACCACTCTCTTGGATGCAAACATGCTTCCTGTATTTTATATTCTTCGGTTCCATATACAGGTTGATAATTGTATTCAAATCTCACGGTTGGCGGTAAGCTCATTAAAATACTTTCTGTACGGCCATTTGTTTTTAAGCCAAAGAGGGTACCACGGTCGTGTACCAAATTAAATTCTACATAGCGGCCTCTTCTTATTTCCTGCCAGTATTTGTTTGCGGCAGTATATGCTGTTGCTTTTCTTTTTTCAACAATGGGAACGTAGGCTTCTATAAATGCATCGCCGCATGTTTTACCAAATCTCATCCAAAAATGTACATCTTTAGTTTCATCGGGGCGCTGATAATCGTAAAAAATTCCACCAATACCACGGCGCTCTTCATTGCGGTGCCAGTTTACAAAATAGTTGTCGCAGTTTTTTTTAAATGCTGGATAGAAAGTTGCATCAAATGCATCGCAGGTATTTTTATAAGTTTGATGAAAATGGTTAGCGTCTTCCTTAAATAAATAATATGGAGTTAAATCTGTTCCACCGCCAAACCATGTGTCCATCACTTCTTCTTTTTCATTGTACAATTCAAACATCCTGTAATTGCAATGCACAGTTGGTACAAATGGATTTACAGGATGCAGCACAATACTTAAACCGCAGGCAAACCATTTTGCACCATCAATTTTTAATTGGGTTTTCATCGCCTCTGTTACATCCCCAAAAACTATAGAAGTATTTACACCACCTTTTTCAAAAACATTTCCGTTCGCTATCACTCTTGTTTTGCCACCACCACCTTCGGGCCGTTCCCATTTGTCTTCTGTAAATGTTGCTTTGCCATCACATAATTCTAATGCAGCACAAATTTTATTTTGCATATTGTGAATAATCTCAATCCAATTTTCTTTTGCGCTCATAAATAATTCAAAAGTTAAAAGTCAAAATTAAAAAATCATCATTTTGACTTTTGATTTTTTACTTTTTACTTTCATATTCCTTCACCGCATCCACAAATGCTTTGGCATGATCAACCGGAACATTGGGTGTAATGCCATGCCCCAAATTAGCTACATAATTTTGAATGCCAAATGCATCGATCATTTCCTTTACAGCTTTCTTAATTTCAGGAATGGGCGCTAATAATTTTGCAGGATCAAAATTGCCCTGCAAGGTAATTCTATTGCCGGTTAATTCTCTTGCTAATTGGGGCGCCACACACCAATCGATACCAATGCCAGCTGCACTGCTTTCACTCAACTCTTTTAATGCGTACCAGCTCCCCTTTGGAAATAAAATTACTGGTGCATCATCTTTTAATGCATCTGCGATTTGTAATAAATAAGGTTGTGCAAAAATTTTAAAATCTGCCGGACTTAATGAGCCCGACCAGCTATCAAAAACCTGCACCGTATCGGCACCGGCTTTTACCTGTGCTTTTAAATATTGAATAGTGATGGTAGTAATTTTTTGCAACAGCTGATGAGCCAATGCTGTTTCGGTATAAGCAAACTGTTTTGCTTTATCCCATGTTTTACTTCCTTTGCCTTCAATCATGTAACACAAAATCGTCCATGGGGCACCGGCAAAACCAATTAATGGCACACGGCCATTCAATTCTTTTTTTGTAAGACTTAATGCATTCATCACATAACTTAAACTTTCTTCGGTACCATCAATTATTAATGCATCAATATCATTTTTTGTTTTAATTGTTTTGGGTAAAGACGGGCCTTTGCCTTCTTCCATCAAAACTTCCAAACCCATGGCCTGCGGTATAACTAAAATATCACTGAAGATGATGGCAGCATCTACACCCACCTGGTCAACAGGTTGCAAAGTAATTTGTGTTGCCAGATCCGGTGTTTGCACACGGGTAAAAAAATCATATTTATTTCTCAGCTTAATGTAGTCGGGCAAATATCTACCGGCCTGCCGCATCATCCATACAGGCGGACGTTCAACTTTTTCATTTCTTAAAGCCCGAAGTAATAAATCGTTTTGTAGCATAAATTTTTATTTCTGATGTATAACTTAAAATGTCTGATTTCTGATGTTTGATTGCTGATGTGAGATAGATTTTGCAGATGACTTCTTTATGTCAGACATCATACATCCCAAATCATACATCCCAAATCAGATATCACGTAAAATATTCCATCATCTTCTTCACCAGGTTTTCTTTTCCCGGCTGGTCGCTGATGAGTATTTTATTGTTAGTGAATTTTTTAATTGCTGTTGCTGTTGTATTACCAATGGCAAACAAAATTGTTTGCGCTGTAACGGTATTTGTTTTAAAAAAACTTTCCACAGCACTGGGGCTGAAAAAAAGTATGCCATGATAAGGCTTGGTTATTTTATGCGGCACTTCAATAGTTTGGTAAACGATAATTTCATTTACTTCAATATTATTTTGCTCCAGTATTTCGGGCAACTCATCCCTCCGCTGATCGCCGCAAAAGAAAATAACTTTATCAATAAAACGATCTTCTGCAATTAACTCTGCCAGTTCAGCAGCGGAATTTGCTGTGCCTGCAATATTTGCTTCGCCAAAATTTTCGGCAACTAATTTTTTGGTGGTAGTACCCATGCAATAAATATTCCAGTCGGGCTGTTGCTCTTGCTGCCAAATTACAACTGCATCCACCGCATTCATGCTGGTAAAAACTACTGTAGTTGATAAAAGCAACGCCTGTTCAATTTCCTGTTGCACTTCTATAGTTTGTATAGGTTCAGTTTCTATAAAAGAAATTTCATCAATAACAATACCAGCTGCTTTCGCATCCTCAACCAAAAAAATATTTAGTGGCCTTGTACATAATATGTTGATGTTATTTTGTTCCATTGCGAATGCGATCGGCAATTTTTTGTCCGCCGTTTTGTAATAACCAGGTAGCAGCAATTTTTCCTAAATCGTTTGATTCATTAATAAAAACTGTTTTCTCAACAGTAACTTTTTCTTTACCATCAACCGATAAAATATTGCCTTTAAAAATGAGTTCGTTATCTTTTACTGTGGTCAATGCACTGATAGGAGTAGAACAACCGCCTAATAATTGTCTTAAAAAATCTCTTTCAATTTTTGTACAGATGGCAGTATCTGTATGATTGAAATTATTGCAAGCATCCAAACAAAAATCATCAGCTTCCCTGCAAACTACCATGATGGCGCCTTGTGCCGGTGCCGGTAACATCCAATCCAATTCAATGCTATTTTGCGGACGGAGATTGATTCTTTCTAACCCCGCTGCGGCAAAGATTGCAGCATCCCAATTTTCTTCCTGTAATTTTATTAAACGGGTATTTACATTGCCACGAAGATTATGTATTTGATGCAAAGGGAATTTATTTAACCATTGAGCTTTACGTCTTGTACTGCTGGTAGCAATGTTCAATTCGTTTTTATCGGGCATGGTCCATTCGCCATTGACCATTGACCATTGACCTTTGTACACTAAAAGATCTTTGTACGATGCTCTTTCTAACACCGCTGCCTGCACAATGCCCTTCGCCATTTGTGTGGGCACATCTTTCATAGAGTGTACGGCAATATCAATTTTATTATGCAGCAGGGCAATGTCTAAACTTTTTGTAAAAATTCCCTGTACTCCCATTTCGTACAATGGTGTTTGCAAATCAATATCGCCTTCACTTTTTATAAAAACTAATTCCGAGGGAAAATTATTTTGTAATAATAATTGCTGCACTTTGGTAGCCTGCCAAACAGCCAGCTGGCTTTCTCTAGTTCCAATGCGAATAACTTTGCCCATGTGCTTTAATTTGTACCGGTAGCAATAAATTCATTAATGGCAGTAATGTAATTGCAGCCACGCTGATTTTGATTACGCATGTTTACTGCCATACCATTAATTACTTTTTGAATTTTAAGATCGGTAATGGTTGGTGTAACCGGTGGTGTATTTTGTTTGGCAAAGTAACTGATATATAATTCGCAGTTGTGCATGGCATACAGTTTATTTTTAACTGCTTTTAATAACGGAACGTTTTTACGCATTTCGTGCCATTCTAAAAATTCAAAAATCTGTTCCTTAATGATGTCTTCTGCTTTGGGTATTTCTGCTTCTCTTTTATGCAGCGTAGCATCTTTAATTTTAGAAAGATCATCTACATTAACTAAAATAATATTCTTTAAATCCTGTGCTGTTTTTTCAACATTGCAGGGTATAGACAGATCGATAATAATTTTATGGCCTTTATTTAAAAGATGCGATTGTAAAATAACCGGCTCGTCTGCATTGGTAGCTACTAAAATAATATCCGCTTCCTCCACCTGATTGGGAAGATCTTCTACCGAGGCAAATTGTAATCCCAATTCATTGGCCAGTTCTTCCGCTTTACTTTCGGTACGGTTGATGAGGGTGATATTTTTTGTTTGTAAATAATCTACCAGATTTTTACAGGTATTGCGGCCAATTTTTCCGGTACCTATCAATAATATTTTTTTACCTGCAATACTTGCAACTTTTTCTTTTATAAATTGAATTGCAGCAAAAGAAACAGAAACTGTACCACCGCTTAAACCTGTATTGGTTTTAATTAATTTAGAAGATTGTAAAACAGCATTCACCAGCCTGTCTAAATAAACACCAATAAAATTATGCTGGCGGGAGAATTTAACGGCCTGCTTTAACTGCCCCACAATTTCGTAATCGCCTAAAATTTGAGAATCTAATCCGGCAGCCACATCAAACAAATGACGGATGGCTTCTTTATCATTTTTTATGTAAGCAATTTCATTAAAAATTTCAACCGAACCTTGAGTTTGTGTACATAACAATTTACACAAGTCGGTAACGTTTTCGGTAAAACCATAAATTTCGGTACGGTTGCAGGTAGATATTACAAATAATTCATGCACATTATATAAAGGCGCCATGGTAAGCAGCTTTGCATATTGCTCGTTACTTATGGCAAACTGCCCACGTAAAGCGGCATCTGTTTTTTTGTAGTTGATACCTGCTACAAAAAAATTTGATATGTCTGTTTGTTGAAGTGGACCCATTGGAATAAAACCATTGAAATTTTAATACCACAAAAATACTTTCACCTCAGCGTGTAAACTAATTTCTGTGTCATTACATTGTCATTTTACCAACTGATTGTAATCAATTGAGGTGGTGATCAAAATCATAACGGAACAAATGCGTCAATACGTGGATGAATTGTACTTTCATTTACGGCAATTTTAAAAGTAATTGAACTTTTAAAGACGCCAGGGGTTAATTTTGAAAATATTTTTTATTTATGGCAACTAAAAGAGGTATTGTTTTAATGAACCTGGGTTCACCGGATACTACATCGGTTAAAGATGTAAGGCGCTATTTAAATGAATTTTTAATGGATGGAAAAGTAATTGATGTGCCTTACCTGCTGCGGTTTTTATTGGTAAAGGGAATTATTGTGCCCTTTCGTGCGCCAAAATCGGCAGAGGCCTACCGCACCATCTGGACGAATGAAGGTTCTCCATTAATTGTATTGACACAACAATTGCAACAGGAGCTGCAGCAATATGTAGATGAGCCCATTGAAATTGCTATGCGTTACGGCAATCCGACACCTGCAATGGCCTATGATAATTTAATGAAACGTCAGCCAGGGCTGGAAGAAGTTTTAGCCATTCCATTATATCCGCATTATGCCATGGCTTCTTACGAAACGGCAGTAGATTACGCAAAAGAAATTCATACAAAAAATAATTATCCTTTTAAATTAAATTTTATAAAACCATTTTTTGATGAAGCGGATTATATCACTGCCATGGCAGAAAATATAAAACCTTTTTTAAATGAAGAGTACGATCATATATTGTTTAGCTACCACGGCATACCGGAACGGCACTTAAAAAAAACGGATGACACGAAAAGCCATTGCATGCAGGTCAATGATTGTTGCAATGTAGCTTCGCCGGCACACAGCAAATGTTACCGCCACCAATGTTTTGTTACCACTAAATTAGTTACAGATGCTTTGCACATATCTAAAGAAAAATTCAGCATTTCTTTTCAATCAAGATTAGGCAAGGGTTGGCTGCAACCTTTTACCGATATTCGTTTAGAGCAAATGCCCAAAGAAGGGATTAAAAAATTGTTGGTGCTTTGCCCGGCTTTTGTAAGCGATTGTTTAGAAACTTTAGAAGAAATTGAAGAACGTGGAAAAGAAAGTTTTATGGAAGCCGGTGGCATTTCTTATAAAATGATACCTTGTTTAAATACAAATGCGTTATGGGTAAATACGCTGGAGAAATGGGTGAAGGAGACAAAACAAGGAAATGAGGAAATGATTTTACAAGGTAGATAGTTAGATAATCAGTGTTGTCGAAAAAGGTTCATCTGTTGCAATCCGCCTTCGACAAGCTCAGGCTGACAGGATTATATTTGTTACATGAATACTAATTAATTTTGGATGCAGATAAAATCCTCTCATTATTAATTGATCAAGCTTACAACAATAAATAACTAAAATCATACATCAGCCATCCAACATCATACATCCAAAAAATGCTCTACAACTACATTAAAGCACTGCACATAATTTTTATCGTTACCTGGTTTAGCGGCATGTTTTATATTGTACGGTTATTTATTTATAACACCGAAGCAGGAGAGAAGGAAGGAGTTGAAAAAGAAATTTTACAAAAGCAATTTGGGATAATGATCAAACGCTTGTGGCTCGGTATTACCTGGCCATCTGCCATACTCACTATAATTTTTGGTGGATGGGTCACTTCCATGTACACTGCTATTCCTCAATGGTTATGGATAAAACTGGGTTTTGTTGCAGGGTTGTACGCCTATCATTTTACGTTACAAAAAATTTACAGCGACGAAATGAAAGGCATTTTTAAATACACTTCTAATCAATTAAGGGTATGGAATGAAGTAGCTACAATTTTTTTAATTGCCATTGTTATGATCGTAACAGTAAAAGATAATATCAGCTGGTTGTGGGGAATAATTGGTCTTGCACTTTTTACAATAGCATTAATGAGCGCTATTAAAATTTATAAAATCATCCGGACAAAAAAATAAAATTAAATAGCATTGCTAAACCTGGGAACAGCAGTTTCTTTTTGATTCCGCCACAAGTGCAAATCGAATGCCCTGCAAATATTACGGATAAAACTATTGCCTAACGCTGTTATGGTTACACCTTCTTCGTTCCAATTTAATAATTGATCTGCTTCCAGTTTTTCCAATTCAGCAAAACTGTATTTTCTTAATAAAGCAAGATGTTCTTTTTTAAAAAACGTTTTGCCTTTGCAACTGATGTCTAAAATATATTGTTTAAAAGCCACGTCTTCCTCAGTAAGAAAATAACCACGCCGTAACGGTAATTCATTTTTTTCTATAGCAGCATAATAATCATGCAATGTTTTTTCGTTTTGTGCGTATGCTACCCCTGCATCGCTAATACTGGAAACACCAAGGCCTAATAATAATTTAGTATGTTGTGTGGTATAGCCCATAAAATTCCGGTGCAGGCTGCCATCTAATTTAGCAATGTATAAATCATCTGTCGCCAGTGCAAAATGATCCATGCCAATATCATGGTAACCATTTTCTAACAATAATTTTTTTCCCAATTGATATAATTTCATTTTATCTTCCGCAGAAGGCAAATCATTTTCATCAAATAATCTTTGGCCACGGCTGGTCCACGGTACATGAGCATAACTGTAAAATGCAATGCGGTCGGGTTGCATGGCAATAGTTTGTTCAATGGTTTTTTGTAAACTTTTTAAAGTTTGCAAAGGCAGGCCATAGATCAAATCGAAATTTACCGATTTAAAACCAACTGCTCTTGCGGAATCGGTAGCCCGCTGTACATTTTCAACTGGTTGAATTCTGTTTATAATTTTTTGCACTTCCGGATCGGTGTCCTGTACACCATAGCTCACCCGGCGAAATCCTTCATTATATAAAGTTTGTAAATGAAAAATAGTGGTATTATTTGGATGTCCTTCAATACTAAATTCATGATCGGGATGAATAATTGATTTTTCAAAAATGATATCCAATAACTTTTTTAAATTTTCCGACGAAAAAAAAGTGGGTGTGCCACCACCTAAATGCAATTCTCTTATTACAGGTTTTTCATCCATCAACTCAACATACAATGCCCACTCTTTTGCAATGGCCTGCATGTACACTTCTTCCACCCTATGATTACCGGTAATTTTTTTATTACAACCGCAGTAAGTACATAACGATTCACAGAAAGGTAAATGCAAATACAAACTGATACCTTCTTTGCTGTTAGCTGCTGTAAACTGCTGCTGAAAAATATTTTTCCATTGTGTCACATCAATGCCTTCGTTCCAGAAAGGAACTGTGGGATAGCTGGTATACCGTGGTACTGGCACATTGTATTTGTTCAATAAGGAAGTGTCAATAGTCATAGCTGTTGTATAAAGCGTAAAACTATCAGTAAATTAAAGCAGTGCTGATGACGGCAGTCAGCAGTTAAAATGAGTATCATCATAAATAAAAAGGCATCCTGTTTTGCAGGATGCCTTAAAAAAACAAAAAATGAAGCCTCTTAACTATTAGTATCTACGGTAATTCTGGAATGTCAGTTTGTAAAACTTAAAGTTTATGATTGACCATTGACTATTGACCATTCACTATTCACCATTGCCCTTTACACCCATTCTTTTCTCATAGAAAAATCACCAAATGTTTCACCACTATTTTTTTCTTTTTTATATAAAGCAAATAAACTGTCAAGTTCAGATAATATCTCCGCTTCCTCTAAATTTTCTTTATAAATTTTATTCAGTCTTTGCCCTTCATTATCTCCACCCAGGTGCAAATTGTATTTGCCGGGTGCGGTGCCAATAAAACCAATTTCTGCTGCAGCACTTCTGCCACAACCATTAGGGCAACCCGTCATGCGTAAAATAATATCTTCATTACTTAGTTCATTTTTATCCAGCAATGGTTCAATCTTATCAATCAATTCCGGCAAATAGCGTTGTGCCTCTGCCAATGCTAACGGGCAGGTAGGTAATGCTACACATGCAATCGAATTTTTACGTAGCAAAGAAGCATTTTCAGTGTGTTCAATTAATTTAAAATCATCTAAGATTTTATTAATGGTTGCTTTATCTGTTTCCGCAACATCACTAATAATAACATTCTGGCTGCTGGTAAATAAAAAATTACAGGCATCCGTTTTGGCAATTTCTAACAGCGCTGTTTTCATGGCCAGTTTTTCATCATCCAGTACCCTGCCATTTTCTACAAACAATGTATAATACCAAAGTCCTTTATCGCTTTTATGCCAGCCATAAAAATCCTTTCTCTCATTAAAAGTATAAGGCCTTGCAGGCTCCAGTTTAAATCCTGTTCTTTTTTCTACTTCTTCTTTATATTTTTCTACACCTAAATTATCAACTGTATATTTAAGTCTTGCTAATTTTCTATCGCTGCGATTGCCAAAATCTCTTTGTACGGTTACTACATCGTAAATAGTTTTTAAAACTTTTTCTTCTGTATCTGCAAAACCAATTACAGTTGCCAACCTTGCATAAGTTTGTGCATTGCCATGCGTTGCAGATAAACCACCACCAATGGCAATATTAAATCCGGATAATTTATTATTTTCAATAATAGCGATCAATGCTAGGTCATTTATTAAAACATCCACTTCGTTATTGGGAGGAATGCCAATTCCAATTTTAAATTTCCTTGGTAAGTATCTATCTTGGTATAACGGATCCACCTCTTCATTTTTATCAGCAATCTTTTCATCATCTATCCAAATCTCGTAATAAGCTTTTGTTTTTGGAAAAAGTAAATCACTGATCTTACTGGCGTACCCAAAAATTTCTGCATGCAGCGGCGATTGCACCGGGTGCGATGCACAGGTTACATTACGGTTAATATCCCCGCAGGTTGCAATAGAATCTAAATTGGCTTTATTAAAAGCACTTATTGTTGGCTTTATTTTTGATTTTACAATGCCATGTAATTGTATCGTTTGCCTCGTAGTAATTTTTATTACACCGGTAGAATTGTCGTCAGCAATTTCATTGGCAGCAATCCATTTTTGTGCACTAATAAAGCCGCCGGGTAGCCGCAAACGAATCATAAAAGAATACAAACGGTCTAATTTTTTTTCGGCACGTTCTTCTCTTCTGTCCCGGTCATCCTGCTGGTACATGCCATGAAATTTTATTACCGCCTGGTCATCTTCTCTTATGGCGCCGGTAATTTCATCGGTTAAACTTTCTTTAATAGTGCCACGTAAACCATCACTATTCACTTTTATTTTTTCAATTGCGGATAAATTATTTTTCTCTGCCATTATTTTTTTCTTTTGAGCCGGGCTGAGAAGCATTGTTCAACTTCATTGGCGTCGCACTCTTGTACATTAAATCTTTATTGAGCTTTAATTATGTTTTGCAAAAAGCACTCCCGATCATAATCGGGATTCCTACGGAACGATTAAAAACAAACATTTTTTTTCTAACCACCTTAAGCTCCTACAGAGCTGATTTTAAATGGCAGCTTTCTGTTTACTTTGGCCGGGTGAGCCACTCTTAAGGAGTGACTCACCCTACGAAACAATCTCCGCTAATATCTTCTCCATTTCCTCCCCTTTGGGGAGATAGAGGGGCTGGTTCCCCCTTTAGGGGTCGGAGGGGGTTAATACACATCCTTCTCATACCTTCCTTCTTCCTCTAATTGCTCCAAATATTTTTTTGCTTCTTCAGCAGTTTTGTTACCGTGCTGTTCAATAATTTGTAACAATGTATTTTCAACATCAATACTCATTGGGTGTTTTTTACCACAAACAAAAAATGAAGCGCCGCCATTCAACCATTCGTATAATTCAGCGCCATGCTGCTGCATTTTATGCTGCACATAAATTTTTTCTAGCTGATCTCTGCTGAAAGCCAAATTAATTTTATTCAGTACACCAGTTTCAAACCAGTTTTGAATCTCTGTTTGGTATAAAAAATCGCTTGCAAAATGTTGCTCACCAAAAAATAACCAGTTTCTTCCTGAGGCACCGGTGGCATCACGTTCTGCTAAAAATGAACGGAACGCAGCAATACCTGTACCCGGACCTACCATAATAATATCTTTATTTTCTGCAGGCAAACGAAAACGTTTATTGGGCTGCACAAAAAATTGCTGACTGCTGTTTAATTTTAATTTGCTCAGGAAATCAGAACACAAACCAAATCTTTTTTTATCATTTACAGTATAAGTATCTTTTACTACAACAATATGTACTTCGCCCTGGTGTGCAGTTGGTGAAGAGGCAATAGTGTATAACCTCGGAGAAACAGCATTAAGACTAATTAATATTTCTTCAAACTGTGTAGTATTTTTTACAGGATATTTTTTTACCAGCTCCAGTAAATCGGCACGGCCTTCTGGAATAGTATGACCGGTTGCTGTCGCATATTGTTTAACTAATCTTTCAGTTAAGTGAATAATATTTATTTTTCTTTTCAGTAACTCGTAAATAGTAAATTTTTCTTTTTTAAACTCAAGGCTTTTATTACCATCAATATTTGCCGTTGCAATAATATCAGTAACTACCTGTGAATCATTTTCTGCAATAATACCAATAGAATCACCACACTGGTATTCCAAACCTTCGGCTTCAATTTCTATATGATAAGTTTCTTTGTTAGAGTCTTTGTCATTTAAATTAATTACTGTTAATACTTTACCTGTATAACTTTGTTTTCCTTTTTTAGCAACAGGTGCAACAACTGCAGTTATTGTTGTTGCCTCGCTTTGTTTATTATTTAAGTTTTTTAAAACAGTATTAAACCAGTTGCTGGCTTCATCATCATACTCCAGGTCGCATTTTTGCAAAGGCACAAAACGGTTAGCGCCTAATTTATTCAACTGCAGATCTACATCTTCACCAGTTTTGCAAAACAGCGGGTAAGAAGTATCACCCAATGCCAACACTCCATATTTTAATTTGTCTAACTTAAATCCGTTATTATGAATATGATCGTAAAACTTTTTTGCTGCAGCAGGCGGCTCTCCTTCGCCGTGGGTGCTTACAACAGCCAGTAAATATTCTTCTTTGGTTAAATCGGTAAGGCGGTATTGATCCATCCCTACCACTTTTGCATGCACATGATGTTGTTTTGCTTTGGCAGCAAAGTCAGTAGCTAATCTTTTTGAATTGCCTGTTTCAGTTCCGTAAACAATAGTAATTTTTTTTGCTGCACTTTCGGTAACTACGGGTTGCTGAACAGTTTTGTTTTTTACAATGCCATTCAAATAACCATTCATCCATATCAATTCTTCATTACTTGAAGCATTGATAAGGTCAGACAGTATTTTAAATTTATTTTCCACCAGCATCTTCACTTACTTTTAAAAGGTTAATATTTTTATCTATAGAAGTAAAATAATTTTCGTCGCCAGGATTGTTTTGCAGCCATGCAAACTGGCTATGCAGTGCTACTACTTTGCCAATAATTACCAATGTAGGAGAAGCAAACTTTTTCCCTTTTAAAGTAGTATCGTAATTGTATAAACCGGTAACAGAAATATTTTGTTGCGGCGTTGTTGCCTGCTCCACCACTGCTAATAATTTAGCTGCATCAATTTTATGTTGCACTAAATTTTCAACAACGGTATCTAGTGTTTCGCTGCTCATATAAAAAACCAGTGTGTCTTTTGTTGCTGCCAATTCCTGCCAGTATTCATCGGTAACAATATCTTTTTTATAAAAAGTTAAAAACCTTACGGATGTGGCGTAGCCTCTTGCAGTAAGCGGAATGCCAGCATAAGCCGCCGCACCTGAAGCTGCCGTTACACCGGGTATTACTTCGTAAGGAATATTATTATCCACTAAAATTTGTAATTCATCTAAAATATTACTGAAGAAAGAAACATCGCCACCTTTTAATCTTACTACTAATTTATTTTGTAATGCATATTTTAAAAGCAGCTGACAAATTTCCTGTTGCTGTACAGAAGCATCCCTGTTATATTGTTTGCCAACATAAATTATTTCAGTGCCCGGTTGCACATATTCCTCTAAAATTTTTTCACTAACTAACCTATCTGTTAAAACAATATCAGCCTGTTGTAAAAAGCGGGCAGCCTTTACAGTAATTAATTCCGGATCGCCGCAGCCTGCAGCGGCAAGAATTACTTTGCCGGTATGTTTACTTATGTTTGTCATTTAACCTCATTCCAATCCCTCTCCAATAGAGCGAACTTGAAGGAGCAGTATTTATTTTGATATATTTTTTATAAAATTTAATCATCGCTTTTATCTTCTTCATTTTCCCCTTTAGGGGATAGGGGCTAATACAACCCCTCAATACTCAAATATCTTTCCCCGGTATCATAATTAAACGTCAATACTTTTGAACCATTAGGAATTTCTTTTATCTTTTTAGCAACTGCCGCCAAAGAAGCACCTGTAGAAACACCAACAAAAATACCTTCTTCTTTTGCAATGCGTTGTGCATACGTGTAGGCCTCCTCTTTACTAACCTGTATAATACCATCTAAAATTGCAGTATTTAAAATAGAAGGTATAAAGCCTGCACCAATACCCTGCAACGGATGCGGTGATGGTGCACCACCACTTAATACTGGTGATAATTCCGGCTCCACTGCAAATACTTTTAAGCCGGGCCATTTTGGTTTTAAAATTTCTGCTACACCGGTAATATGCCCGCCTGTACCCACGCCTGTTATGATATAATCCAATCCATCAGGAAAATCATTTAATATTTCCAATGCAGTTGTTTTGCGGTGTATCTCAGTGTTTGCAGGATTATCGAATTGCTGTGGCACCCAGCTATTTTTTGTTTCGGCTGCCAGTTCATTTGCTTTTTCTATTGCACCTTTCATTCCTTTTTCTCTTGGTGTTAAAACGAATGTTGCACCATAGCTGCTCATTAATCTGCGTCTCTCAATGCTCATACTTTCGGGCATTACTAAAATAATTTTGTAACCCTTTACTGCTGCCACTAATGCCAAACCAATTCCGGTGTTGCCACTGGTAGGTTCAATAATTACGCTGTCTTTATTTAACAGGCCTTTGCTTTCTGCATCTTCAATCATCGATAATGCAATGCGGTCTTTAATACTTGCACCAGGATTATTTTTTTCTAACTTGATCCACACTTCATGATCGTTACCAAAAAGACGATTGATCTTTACATGCGGCGTATTGCCAATAGTTGCTAAAATATTATTTGCTTTCATCTGAATTTTTTAAATAAAATAATTATAAGGTTCTAAAAAAGATTTTTTATCCTGTATGGTTACATCCGCTTTTTGAAACACTACAGAAAAAGCCGGCACTGCATTGGTAAGCCAAACGTTACCACCAATTACACTGTCGTGACCAACAATAGTTTCGCCACCTAATATAGTAGCATTAGAATAGATCACTACATTATCTTCAATGGTCGGATGTCTTTTTTCACTTGCTTTTTCTTTTTGTACACTTAACGCACCGAGTGTAACACCCTGAAAAATTTTTACATTGTTACCAATGATAGCGGTTTCGCCAATTACAATACCTGTACCATGGTCAATTGAAAAGGATTGACCAATAGTTGCGCCGGGATGAATATCGATACCTGTTTTACTGTGTGCATATTCGCTGATGATACGGGGCAATAAATTAATTTTTTGTAAGTGTAATTGGTTGGCAATACGGTGTGCCGCTATTGCAAAAAAACCGGGATACGCCACTAAAACTTCATTAATATTTTTTGCTGCAGGGTCAGCTTCATAAATGGCTTGTGCATCTAACAATAATTTTTGATACAAGTCCGGGATGGTTTTAAAAAATGAGTTTGCTTGTTCATCACTGTATTTCTCCTCATTCAAAACCGGGTATAATAATAATTGCAATTGCCGCTTTAATTTTTTTAACTGCGATTGAATTTCAAACTCATTATTATCTGCTTCGCTTCTGCAGATAAACAATACTTCAAAAAGTTTACGCACAAAACGCCTGGCCCTGGTTGAATCGGGTAACGAACAACCCTGTTGTTTTTTAAAACTTGCTATCTCTTGAAAAAAAATATTTTCCATAAAATTATTATTGAAACAATACCGCTGCTACTGTTGCATTGCTGGTTTCATCTATTAAAATTGCAGCGCCATTGCTGCGGTTATTTTTATAACTGTCAAATACAATTGGTGCTGCAGTTTTTATTGATGCTCTTACAATCTCATTTAGTTTAACCTGCTGTACATCTTCAATATGTTCTAAACTGTTTACATCAATTTTGTAAGCCAGGTTTTTTATCACTGTTCTTACATTGCGGTTATTATGCTGCAGCAAATATTTATTGCCGTTTTGTAATGGTTTATCATCCAGCCAGCAAAACAATACATCTGCTTCGTTGGTTGCTGTAATATTTTCTGTCGATTTTACAATGGCATCGCCACGGCTGATATCAATGTCATCAGTTAATAAAAGTGTTACACTCTGCGGTGCAAATGCTTCGGATACTTCTATTCCTGCAATTTCAATTTTATCAATTGTAGTTTCAATACCTGCCGGTAAAATTTTTACTTTATCACCTTTTTTATAAATGCCACTGGTAATTTTTCCGGCGTAGCCACGGTAATCATGCAGCGCTTCTGTTTGTGGCCTTATTACATACTGCACCTGAAAACGGCTGTCGGTATGGTTTACAGCATTTTCAATTACTACTTCTTCCAAAAATTCAAGCAAAGGCTTTCCGTCGTACCATGGCGTTAATAAAGATTTTTCAACAATGTTATCGCCATTTAATGCACTTAAAGGAATGTAAGTAACATTTTCAATGCCCAGCTGTTTTGCTAATTTGCTGTATTCAATTACAATGTTATTATACACATCCTGAGAATAATTTACCAGGTCAATTTTATTTATTGCTACCACCACATGCGGAATTCCCAATAACGAAGTAATGATACTGTGCCGGCGGGTTTGCTCTGCAACGCCGTGTCTTGCATCAATTAATACAATCGCCAAATCAACATTGCTTGCGCCAGTAATCATGTTACGGGTGTACTGCACATGGCCGGGGGCATCTGCGATAATAAATTTTCTTTTATCGGTACTGAAATAGCGGTAAGCCACATCAATGGTAATACCCTGTTCTCTTTCGGCCCTAAGTCCATCCGTTAGTAAGGCCAGGTCAATTTCGCCATTGTCTTTATTTTTGGTGCTTTTTTCAATAGCTTCCAAATGATCAGCTAAAATATTTTTGCTGTCGTATAGCAACCGGCCAATTAAAGTACTCTTACCATCATCAACACTTCCTGCGGTTATAAATCTTAAAATATCCATTGTTGTTTTATTTTTTTGTTACGAACATTTGTTTTTCATGGCATCATCGTTGTGTCACTCACTTGTACTGTTTACCATTGTTGAACTTTAATTATGTTTTACAATTTTACTATTACACTTCGCTGTTATCTTCTCCATATCCCTCCCCTTTGGGGAGGATAGGAGGGGCTGTTGGGGTTAAAAATATCCACCCTTCTTCCTGTCCTCCATCGCCGCTTCAGTTACCTTATCATCAATTCTTGTTTCGCCTCTTTCGCTTATTCTTGTAATCTTAATTTCATTTACTACTTCGTCTAATGTAGCAGCCAAACTTTCCACCGCAGCAGTACAGGTCATATCACCTACAGTTCTGTAACGAACTTGTTTTTTTACAATCACATCAGTTTCATCAATTCTTATAAAAGGAGATACTGCAATTAATTGTCCTTCGTGTTCAATCACTTCACGTTCGTGAGTAAAATAAATGGAAGGCAAAGAAATATTTTCGGCACGTATATAATTCCATACATCCAATTCTGTCCAGTTACTTATAGGAAACACCCTTACATTTTCTCCTTTATGAATTTTACCATTGAAAATATTCCATAACTCAGGTCTTTGCAGTTTAGGATCCCATTGGCCAAACTCATCTCTTACAGAAAATATTCTTTCCTTAGCCCTGGCTTTTTCTTCATCACGCCTGGCACCACCTATGCAGGCATCAAAACCAAATTCTTCAATGGTATCTAATAAAGTGTAAGTCTGCAACCAGTTGCGGCTTGCAAATTTTCCTTTGGGTTCGGTTAAATTTTTTGCTTTAATGGTATCTTCTACTTTACGCACAATTAATGTAGCGCCCACTTCATTGGCCAGCCAATCTCTGTATTGCAATGCTTCAGGAAAATTATGTCCGGTATCAATATGTACTAAGGGAAACGGAATTTTTCCGGGAGCAAATGCTTTTTTTGCCAGCTGCACTAAAGTGATAGAATCTTTACCACCACTGAATAAAAGCGCAGGTCTTTCAAATTGCGCCGCCACCTCTCTAAAGATGTGAATGCTTTCCGCTTCTAATTGTTCTAAATAATTTAATGTGTGTCTGCTCATATTTTATTAGTCTATTAGTTTAGTAGACTGCTATTTAAAAAATTTTTAACTCCTTACGGTTATCTCTTCATGTATATGTAATCCGCATTCTTTTTTATCAGCATCTTCCCACCACCAGCGGCCGGCCCTGAAATCTTCGCCGGGTTTAATAGCTCTTGTGCATGGCGCACAACCAATGCTCACAAAACCTTTATCATGTAAAGGATTGTAGGGGATATGGTTGGTACTGATATGTTTTTTTACATCTTCTGTTGTCCAGTGTAATATGGGATGGTACTTGATAATTTGATTAGCTTCATCCCATTCAATAACAGGTAAGTTGGTTCTATCTGCAGAATGTTCGGCACGTAAACCCGTTATCCAAACTGCATTTCCAGCCAATGCTCTTTTCAATGGTTCTACTTTTCTTATATAGCAGCATTGCTTTCTGTTATCTACTGATTCGTAAAACGAATTGGGGCCTTTGGCTTCTACAAATTCCTGTAGTGCATTTGCCTGCGGATAATAGGCCTGTATTTTGGTTTGATATTTTTCGTTGGTGCTGCTCCATACAGAATAGGTTTCTGCAAAAAGACGGCCTGTATCTAAAGTGAAAATTTTTACCGGTAAATTATTTTTGAGTATTTCATGTGTTACCACCTGGTCTTCGTAACTAAAGCTGGAAGAAAAGGTAACCTGCTCCGGAAACTGCGTGGTAAGTTGCTGAATAAATTCAGCTATGCTTAGTCCATTAAGCTGGTAGAGTAATTGTGAGATAATATTTTTTTGTGTAGGTGGCATTTTTAAAGCATAATTAAAGTTGGAAAGAATATTGCAACACGATTTAACAACGGTAAACCATGGTGGTGCAACACTTGCACATACACATTATGTGAGGAATATAGAGCATAGCTTTTTAAAGTCTATATAATTGGTAGACAAAGATAATGGATAACTGTTAAAATGACCGTATAAATTTGCCTGCCCCGTTAATTTTAGAAAAATATTAATAAATAGTGTAAAAACCCTCCAAAATCCAATAACCCCTTTTATGATAACGTTGCCAATTTAATAGTTTACCGCAGTTATACCACACCTGCCAGTTCAAGACTGCGTTTACTGATTTTCTTATAATCAATATTTTCAATGATAGCATCTGGGTAAAGTATCAGGGAAACACCGGGCTGTTTCCACCAATCGCTGGTGAATAATTTATCCGCATGTATTACTCCCGAGAGCCAGCTAAAATTAAATTCATTATGCCATTCTTCTATCCACTCAAAATTGTCTTTATTTAATTTGCTGATATTATCCACGCTTACAAAAACTTTTAAATAAAAATCATTGGTAAGCCGGGTATCTGTTTGATGATGTATTTTTTTGTACTCGTATTTATAATTGTAACGTAATGCAGAAATATCGCTTAATACCGCAGAAGCTGTAGGAAATGCACCGGCACCCTTGCCTTTAAAAAAATGTTTATCAGCAAAAGTGCTTTCGGTAGTTACGGCATTAAATTCGTTTTTTACATGGTACAGATCATCGGATTCAGTTACAAACTGAGGTAATAAAAATGCAGCCAGTTTTCCATTGGTTAATTTTTGTGCATTGGCTACTAATTTAATAGCATATTTTTTTTCTTTAGCAACGGTGGCATCATTCAACGAAATATTTTCGATACCATTAAATATAAAAGCATCTGTTTTTGCTACCACACCAAATGAATGTGCTAATAAAATCGCCAGTTTATTGGCGGCATCAAATCCACCAATATCTAATTTGGGATTGCTTTCTGCAAAACCCAGTTGCTGTGCCAAAAGCAAAGCCTCATTAAATTCTAATTGTTCATCAAAAATTTTTGTGAGAATAAAATTGGTAGAGCCATTAATAATTCCTCTTATAGATTGCAAAAGATCGTTATCATAATATTCTTCTAAATTTCTAATAATGGGCATGCTGGCGCAGCAGGAGGCTTCGTACAAAAATGGTGTTTGATATTTTTCCTGCAGTTGCAACAATTCTTCAAAATGCTCAGCAATCATTTTTTTGTTGGCACTCACCACCGCTTTACCATTTTGTAAAGCAGTTTTTACAATATCAAATGCGGCATCGGCATCATCAATCAATTCTACAATTACGTTAATATCATCATCATTCAATAATTGTTGTGCCTCAGCAGTAAAATTTTCTGCACCAATACTTCTTTTTTTATCAATATTTTTTATGCAGATCTTTTTTATAGAAGATTGTAATGTTGGTGTACTGTGCAGTACATCGTACAAACCCTTACCTACTACGCCAAAGCCAAAAAGCCCGATGGTTAATTGATTAGTTGCCATTGTTGTTAATTAGTTTATTTGTTAAATGGTTTATTTGTTGATGAACAAACTTACCAGGAAAGTGTTTTTTGAAGTAGTGAGCTTTTTCTCAACCGCCGACAGGGCTGAAAGCCGTTGTTGGGGTTGCCGAAAACAAAAAAGCTCATCCGTAAATCAGATGAGCTTTTAATATTTTGTTGAAGATATTTAAGGCTTTTAATCTGACTTATCTGTCACGCCTGTGGCGTGATGGAATTGGCACCTTTGCTGCAGTTTGTGAGACACAAACCACGGCTGGTTGTCAAGGCTTCAACGGGCCATTACCCTCTGCCTTTCTTGATAAGAGATGTTTAAAGAACTGGCGCAAAGATATAATCATAGCTGTGAAAATTCCAAATAAAAAATGTAAAATAATTGTAAAGAATGCTACAAGCCGTTGCTGTACTGTGTTTGCTTGAATAATTATTTTAAATTCTTTCCCAGCCATTCTTCCTGAGAATTGGCTAATTGTTCTATAGTAACTAAGGCTGCAATTTTACCCTGTCCTTTTATAATTGACTTAGTTACAAAAGAATGTTCGATCACTTCATCATCCTTCATACCCAACAACTTCATTAATGGTATTATTTTTTCGCTCCCAAAATGTTTAAACAATGGCTCATCCATAGAGCTATAGACAATAATCTTTTCCAAAGGCCAGTGTTCAACAAGTGCCAACTCCTTTTCATGCAGTGGGTAATGTTCTGCAAAAACGGCATTTTTGTTTTGCAACATTCCGCTGTGCATATTTTTTGCATCTATCACTTTCATTTCATCGAGTTGATGCTCAGCAAATATTGTTTTAAATTTTTTAAGGGTTTCACTAAACCAGCAAATGAATAAGGTATCGGGTTGTGCTTTGGCAAACGCAATGCAGGCATTTATTTTTGCGGTTTCGCTCATGTAAGTTCTGTCTGTAAAAATGCTTTCAGGGGAGTCGTCTTCTTTCTTTCCAAATAAATTAAATGACATAATGCATAATTGAGGATGCAAATTATGCCAAAATGAAAAGAAACTTGGGCAAAGAAATTTTTCCCAAAACTCAGCATCGCATAATACTGAACTTAAAACGGAACAATTTAAAAATATTTTCCAACGGTATTAATAATACAAATTATAGCCAACTAAATAGTTTAGTTTTTGTTTTATCTTTACAATAAGTAAGTACAAATGGCAAAAAGAAAAGTATCTGCAGAAGAAATAGTAGTTAATAACGATTTTATAGAAGTGTTTGGTGCAAGGGAGCACAACCTCAAAAACATTGATATTAAAATTCCAAAAAACCAATTGGTGGTTTTTACCGGAGTAAGCGGCAGTGGTAAATCATCACTGGCATTTGATACTATTTATAACGAAGGCCAGCGCCGTTACATGGAAAGTTTTGGTGCTTATGCCCGCCAGTTTGTAGGCGATATGGAGCGGCCGGATGTAGACAAGATCACTGGGCTAAGTCCCGTAATTTCTATCGAACAAAAAACTACCAACAAAAACCCACGAAGTACGGTGGGCACCGTTACAGAAATTTATGATTTTCTGCGTTTACTATATGCAAGAGTGGGGGAGGCATATAGTTACAATACCGGGAAAAAAATGGTAAAGTTTAGCGAAGAAGAAATTGTTTCCGCCATTTTTGACCGCCATGAAAATAAAAAAATAAGTTTATTAGCGCCATTGGTACGTGGCAGAAAAGGCCATTACAGGGAACTGTTTGAAGAAGTAAGAAAAAAAGGGTTTTTAAAAGTAAGAATTGACGGAGAAATAAAAGATCTCATTGCAAAGATGCAGGTGGATCGTTATAAAATTCATGATATAGAATTGGTGGTGGACAGATTGCCGGTGAATGATGAAATGAAATTTCGCCTAAGCCAGAGTGTACAAAAAACTTTGCAAATTGGGAAAGACTTATTATTTGTATCTCCACATGAAGAATCAGAAGATGCAAAAAATAAAAAGAGTAATAAAACATCACAGACTTTGCAGTTCCCACTTCAGGGGGCAGAGGGGGCTATGTTTAGCAAACAATTAATGTGTATCGATACCGGCATCAGTTATGAAGAGCCATCACCCAACGCCTTTTCATTTAACAGTCCTTATGGTGCATGCCCCACCTGCAAAGGTTTAGGTAATGTATATACCATCGATATGGATGAGGTGTTACCAGATAAAAGTAAAACGGTTAAAGAAGGCGGCATTATACCATTGGGAGAAGAAAGAGAAGCCAGCGTTTACCAGCAGGTGGTAGTGTTTGCAAAAAAGTATAAAATTAATTTAGCAAAGCCAATAAATGATTTACCTAAGGAGCAGTTGGATTTGTTACTGTACGGCGATCAAAATATTAATGGCGATTTAAATTTAGATTTAAGTGATGATACTGTTCCATTAGAATATACCGGCAGCTACGAAGGTATTATCCCGATGCTGAAAAGATGGTTCAGCTCACCTAACAGCAACGAAGCATTAAGAACCTGGGTAGAAAAATATATGCAATTGGCAGATTGTACCACCTGCAACGGTACACGACTAAAAAAAGAAAGCCTTTGGTTTAAAGTAGATGACAGAAATATTGCCGAACTGAGTGCAATGAATTTAGATAATTTAGCGGCATGGTTTGATGGTGTGGAATTACGCTTAAACAATAAACAAAACGCTATTGCAAAAGATGTTTTAAAAGAAATAAGGGAGCGGCTGCAATTTTTATTAGATGTAGGATTAACATATCTCAGTTTAGGCAGACCGTCCAGAACGCTGAGTGGTGGCGAAAGCCAACGGATTAGACTGGCTACGCAAATAGGCAGCCAGCTGCAGGGCATTACTTATATTTTAGATGAGCCGAGTATTGGATTACACCAAAGAGATAATCAAAGATTAATTACTGCATTGCAAAATTTACGTGATATTGGCAACAGTGTTTTAGTAGTAGAACATGATAAAGATATTATGCTGGCCTCCGATTATTTAATTGATATTGGCCCCAAAGCTGGCACCCATGGTGGACAAATTGTTACCGAAGGCACTCCGGCATTTGTTTTAAAATCTAATTCGGAAACAGCGCAATATTTGAATGGTAAAAAAAATATTGAGATTCCTAAAGAGCGCAGAAAAGGAAACGGAAAATTTATTGAACTGAATGGCGTAAGCGGAAATAATTTACAAAACGTTTCTGTAAAATTTCCGTTAGGCAAATTAATTTTAGTAACCGGTGTAAGTGGCAGTGGTAAATCAACTTTAATAAATGAAACTTTATACCCGCTGCTGAATAAATTTTGTTACAACAGCAAAGCCAATCCATTGCCTTATAAAAATATTAAGGGCATGGAGTTGATTGATAAAGTTATTGAAATAGATCAAAGCCCCATTGGTCGTACACCAAGGAGTAACCCAGCAACCTACTGTGGATTTTTTACCGACATCAGAACTTTATTTGCTGCAGTGCCCGAAGCAAAAATTCGGGGTTACAATGCAGGCCGTTTTTCTTTTAATGTAAAAACCGGCAGGTGCGATGTTTGCGAAGGCGGCGGCATGAGGGTTATTGAAATGAATTTTTTACCCGATGTATATGTGCATTGCGAAAAATGTAATGGCAGAAGATACAACAGGGAAACTTTAGAAATTCGTTACAAAGGAAAAAGCATCAGCGATGTACTGGATATGACGGTGGATGAAGCAGTAGAATTTTTTCAGGCAGTGCCTTATATTTTTAGAAAAATAAAAGTGCTGCAGGAAGTTGGCTTAGGTTACATCACCCTTGGGCAAAGTGCAGTTACATTAAGCGGTGGCGAGGCACAACGTGTAAAACTCTCTACCGAATTAGGTAAAAAAGATACCGGCAAAACATTTTATATTTTAGATGAACCCACAACAGGTTTGCACTTTCAGGATATACAGCATTTACTGGAAGTATTAAAAAAATTGGTGGACAGAGGCAACACCGTTTTAGTAATTGAACATAATATGGATGTAATAAAAGTGGCCGATCATATTATTGATATTGGCCCCGAAGGTGGCGATGGCGGCGGTAAAGTTTTATTTGAAGGTGTGCCCGAAGGATTGGTAAAAGTAAAAGAAAGTTTTACCGGTAAATTTTTGCAGGCAGAATTACAATAAGATTGTTTGCTAAATTTACAAGAGTGATTAAAACCCCGTCAGTCCCGAATAAATCGGGAAAAACCCTGACATCAGTTAAGTAGAAAAGCTAATAAAATATAGAAGTATCTATCTCTTAAAATAAAAAATATTGTTATGAGCGATGATAATATTGGCAGATTTTTTAGCTATGATGATATGGATTATGACGACGAAGATGAAAAAAGCGAAAGCTGGAAACCGATAAAGCAACACGGAAATGCATTGTACCGCAAAAGCATAGATATTCTAAATCTTGCACAAACTATGTGCGACATGCTGCCCGAAGATGATGACCATGCAGAAAGTACAAGGCATATGATTATGCAAAATGCCTATCTTATTTCGGCTAAAATAAAAGGGGCTATGGTAATGGAATATTACAGCCTGATGATAGAGAATGCGGTAATTGTAAAAGTAAATGTTGTAGAATTAAGAACTGCACTTTGGGCATGTAATACATTGCATGGTATAGAGCAGCAATACATTGATGTACTGCGTAACGAAATAGAATCTTTTAGAAAAATATTTATTGATTGGATAAGTTCTTTTGATAAAGAACATGATTTGCCCGACGAGTGGCATTTGTTTAACGACCCTGCTTCTTTTCCTGATGGTGATGAACCATTTAATGCAAAAGATTTTTTTGAAAACTTTGATCCGGAAGATGACTAAAATAAAAAATTCACCTGCCTTGCGGCGGATGAATTCCTTATTCGATTATTTCTACTCATAAAAATTAGTAAAAAGGATAGCAACGAAATTTTAAGATTGTGGTTTCAGGGGTAGCAAGTAATATAAAAATATTCCTTGGTATCCTCGGGGGTTAACTTCTGTTGTATCGCTTTGTACTAAAAAACTTTATTATCTCATATAATGCAATATCAAAAACGTGCAGGTTAAAAAAACAAACGCAGCTTTTAATGTTGTTGGGTTAATTTGTAAATTATTATTCATAGATATAGGTTTTTAATATTAATAAACCGATGGGCATCTTGTTTGCCTTGCTGCCCTTCTTGCAAATGAACTTTCATAAATTGGTCCCAGCCTGATGCCTACTTTTGCAATTACAGAAAAATAAGTATCAGTATATTTCAAATCGCCACGTTGCGTTCCTGCAGGCCACCTTGTCATACCGGGATAAATTATACCAATTGTCTTATCGTACAATCTTGTTGCAAGTGCTGCCTCCTGTGCTGGTAAGTACTTGGCAAAATTTCTTGGGTCAATATAAGTTTGACTTAAATCATCAATGTAATCAGTAAAAGTTTTTCTGTATAATAATTCTACGCCAGCACTTATCCTGTCGCTCACATAATATTTTATACCTCCGCCAAATGGAATATTCATTTGTGTTAAATCATAAGGTTTACTCTTGGGGTATTCAGCCATTCCCTGGCCTTCGGTGCGTAGCGGATGTAAATAATACCAGGTTTTATTTCCCCTGCTGTCTTTTAAAGAACCTTGTGGATTGAAATGAAAAACACCAATTCCAATTAAACCATAAGGTCTGAACCTTGGTTCATTTTCGGGGTCACTACTAAAAAGCATGGTAGGATATAATTCAAGGCAGGCGTTGGCCTCCCAAACATTGGTTCTAAAATCAAGGTTACGTTGTTTGCGATACAATTCATCAAGGCCATTAGTATTTATTACAGCATCATCACCTTCTAAATAAGTAAGGGCAGCAGATAATCTTAAACCGGCCCACTTTGTTGGGTACATAGTTACGTACGCACCTTTCATTAATTTGGTGAATTCTAAATTAAGATCTTTTGTAAAAGCGTGGGTTCCTTTGCCTGCGTTACCGCCTAAGTCGCCTAAGAAAAAACTCGGGCCAAAGTTTAAGCCAACTTCCCATTTAATTTTTTCGCCCCCGAATATAAAACCCTGGGAGTATGATTTACTAAGGAGTGTAAAGCAAATCATTAAAAGCAATAAAAACTTACCAAAAAATTGGGGTAAACGTGGTTTCATCAGACATTAGATTTAGTGTTTTCTACAGATATTGGATAAATAATAAAGCGAATAAATTTTCACTATTCTTTCTTCACACAAAAAAATTTACAGCACTATTCATTAAAACGGAAGCTTGTGTTAAATATTGTTTTGCCTTTACAATTATTTTAACAGCAGCATTTCTATGTGAGGTATATTATCTTCTAAATATTCTTCGCTGCATTGTAAAAACCCCATGCCTTCATAAAATTTTTTTAAATATAACTGGGCGCCAATTTTTATTTCGCTGCAATTAAAAAGGCTAAAAGTATTGCTGATGCTCAATTCCATCAGTTGTTTGCCCATACCGCTGCGCCTGAACTTAGGAGAAGTAACCACCCTGCCAATACTGGCCTGTGTATAGGAAATTCCCTGCGGAATTATACGTGTGTATGCTGCCAATATATTTTTTTGCCAGCCCATAAAATGAAAACTTTTTGCATCCTTATCATCCGCATCCTGGTACACACAGTTTTGTTCCACCACAAAAACTTCGTTACGCAATTGCATTATGGCATACAATTCTGCAGGGGTTAAGTCATCAAATTTTTTAAGTGTCCAGACAATTTCCATTTGCCCCTGTCCCCTAAAAGGGAACTTAGATTGTTGCTGCATTAGTAAATAGATATGTTATAAAATTCAATCTTCTCTGTTTTTTTTGGACCAGCATTTTTTCTTTTATGAACATCGTTGTGTCACTCACTTGTACATTTTGTTCTTTATTCAGCCCCTTCAATACATTGCTCCATTAATTATATAGTACCTCTGTATTCTCTCCACCTCAGCGTGCCATTAATTTACGTTACTCATTTTAAACAACATCACATCTGCAATAGATTTTGCTCTTGTTTTTGCCAGCGTTGCAATTTTACCTTCATACAATTCATCTACTGTGGAGGTAAATAAATATAACCAGCTTGTAAAATGTTCTTTTTTCAACGCTACTTTTTTATTCAGATCGTAATGTACTTCCATTGCATTTTTTTTATACACCGGGTTGTCTAATAAAATAGTTTCCCAAAAATCTACTATCACCGGTATATGATGTGGCCAGTCCATTGCCACCACTTCATTAAAAATAAAACCAATGGTGCTATCCAGTTTTACTTTTTCATAAAAAATAATAATTAGCTTTTCAATATCTGCCCTGCTTTCAATATCACTCATTTAGTTTTTTTTAAGTAAGGCAAAATTTCATTTATGCTCACCGGTTTTTGCTGGTCGTCAATTTCAATTACAATTAAATAACCATCGGCACCACCAGCTTTTTTAACTGCATCTACTAATTTTTGCTGATCGCTTATGGTACGTTTACCATCTGTTGCACTCCACATTTCTTTAGTACACAAACATCCTTCAGTTGGCGTAAGCGGAAAGTATGGTTGCCCTCTGTAAAACGAAGTATCTACAGTTGTACCATGTGCAATTATTTCAGTACGGCCAGCTTTACTTGCGTTATATGTTTCGTATAGCGGATAGTAATTGGTGGGGCCAGGAGGTAATAATTTTTTGTACCATTCAAGTGTCCATACACTATCAATAATTGTACTGTCTTTTAAAAAATGCTGTATGGAAGTTTCAAGAGGCATAGTAAGCTGAATGTTTTCTGTTGGACCAATAGCACCGTTTTTACTGATGTCGAAGCCATACATTCTAAAAATACCCTGAGGTGTATTACCATTAGTTAAATATCCTGGCAAACCATTAATACTTCTCGCCAGTTGCGGAACTGAAAAAATAATATTCTTGCTGTAAGTAACAAAATTACCATTTGTATCTCTCACCAAAACAATTCCGGGAAAATCCCTGTTTTTACGTTGAATACTGTAAACGATCACATTGCCTTTCAAATAATTTTTATCAAATAAATTTTTCTTCAAAACAAAATCAGTTTTTTTTCTGGTTATATCAACTATCCTTTCCATTAAGCTGCTGATGATAGCATACTCTTGATCGTTTTTTGTGTTGTAAATTTTTTTGGAGCCCAGCGTTGATATTTCTAAAATGGTAGAAGGCTGCCTGTCGCACATTAATAAATATTCAGCAGCCATTGCAAATATTTTAGCGTCTTCTGTTTTACTCAAAAAATTGAATGCAGCTTTCTTAAAATCCTTAATTCGCAAAGCATACAGCATTTCCATCAAACCCCTTTGAAAACCTACAGTTCTGTTTTCAATACTATCAAAGGCCGTTTTTATTTTTTCATTAACCCACGGTTGTTTGTAGCGTATTAATTCCATCGCATAAAAAGCATCCTGCCAGTCGGCTTCTGTCTCATCGGTTAATGGCAGCGATAAATTTTTTATGATAGATGTGTTGACTATATAAGTGTAAGTTTTCTCCCGGTTGGCTTTTACAGCACCTTTGTAAAATGGCACTGTTGCAGTTTGTGCATTACTGCTAAAAACGGTAATCAATAAAAAACAAAAAATAAAATACCTTATTAGTTTCATCATTACAAAGTAAATGTATTGGCTTAATAGCTATACTTGTTTTTCCATAAAGTTTTTAAAAACTTGCGCAACTCTTCTTCTCGTGCATTATTACCAGGGTTATAAAATGCAGTGCCTTTTATTTCATCGGGTAAATATTCCTGCGGCGAAAAATTATTTTCGTAGTTGTGCGAATATTCATATCCTTTACCATAACCCTCCTGCTTCATTAATTTGGTAGGTGCATTGCGAATGTGTAAAGGAACGGATAGATCGCCTTGAAGTTTTACGGCATTCATTGCAGCGCCAATAGCCACGGTGGCCGAATTACTTTTTGCACTGGTAGCTAAATAAATAGCACACTGCGATAATATTAACTGACTTTCAGGATAACCAATTTTATTTACCGCATCAAATGCAGCATTGGCTAACAGTAAAGCATTGGGGTTAGCATTACCGATATCTTCACTGGCCAATATCAATAATCTTCTTGCAATAAATTTTACATCTTCACCCCCTTCAATCATTCGTGCCAAATAATATACCGCAGCATTAGGGTCGCTGCCACGAATTGATTTTATAAAAGCAGAAATAATATCGTAATGCTGTTCGCCTTTTTTATCATACAATGCAATGCGTTGTTGTGCAATTTCCATTACTGCATCATCTGTAATAATAACATGGTTACCCAAGGTGTCCGTTACCAGTTCTAATAAATTCATCAGCTTCCTTGCATCGCCACCCGAAATATTTATCAGTGCTTCTGTTTCTGACAATTCAATCTTTTTTGTTTTTAAAACCACATCGGTTTGTATGGCATGATGCAATAAGGCGATCAGGTCTTTTTCATCCAGTGCTTTTAAAATATACACCTGCGTCCTGCTCAGCAAAGCGCTGTTTACTTCAAACGAGGGGTTTTCTGTTGTAGCACCAATTAAAGTAATGATACCTTTTTCTACTGCACCCAGTAAGGCATCCTGCTGGCCTTTGTTAAAGCGGTGAATTTCATCAATAAATAAAATTACCCCGTACGTACGGGGTTGTTTTTTTGCCAGGTCAATTACTTCACGTACTTCTTTTACACCACTGCTTATCGCACTTAAGGTATAAAACGGCACCTGTAAAGTATGAGCAATAATATTGGCAATAGTAGTTTTGCCCACACCCGGCGGCCCCCATAAAATCATGCTGGGCACTTTGCCCTGCTCAATGGCTTTACGCAAAATACTTCCCTTGCCGGTAAGGTGTTGCTGTCCGGTTAATTCATCAAGTGATGTGGGGCGTAAACGCTCGGCAAGCGGAGGAAGATTCATGAAGCAAATTTACCAGATTATATTGTTACTGGTAAATTGAATTACAATATAAAATGCTCAGAATTTTATATTGAGGTATTTTTAAATCAAAAAAGAATTAGTTTACTTTTAAGGAATTCATGATCTCTTTTGCAATAGCTGTCCATTCTGGTATATTTTTTTTAGTACAGTTAAAGCTGCAGATCAACAATTTGCCGTCAACATCTGTAAAGAACATCAGATTATAAATTTCTGTGTCAATTGCCGGTGTTATCAATTCAAGGTATCCTACTTTTCTTCCGTTAATTTCTTTTACATTTTTATCTTTCCAATCAGCAGAAGGGTAAACGTTTTTAAAAGTTTCTACAAATTTATCTTTATAAACTGAAATAATATTTTGGGCAGCTTTACTCTGTGTAAGGTTCAATGCTACATTAATTCCGCCTGATTCATTTGTATAGACCAGTGTAGGCCGCCTTTCGGAAGGGTATTTTACTTTCAACATTTCCTCAGACATAATTTCAAACGATTTTGGAATTTTTAAATTTATTTTCCCACTAAGTAAAGTTTTTGTTTCAAGTTCTATGTTGAATAATGTTGCAGAAAGTAATGTTATAGAAAAAAATGCAAGACCAAAAGCTTTAATCCTTTTCATATATTTTGGTTGAAATTTAAGTAATCTGTTTATTAACGAAAGTAATTAGAAAATGTATGTAAATAAAAGACTAAAATGAAATTCCTCTTTAATGACTAATTTATCACTGCACATTCGTCTCCAAAAAAACCTGCACATTGCTAAATGCATTTCCATACGTAGCATTATCCCAATCGCCATGGCCTTTGCCGGGATATAAAATGTATTGATTGATTACACCGGCTGCGGTTAATTTATTTTTTACTGCAACAGATTGAGAAGGATTTACCAAAGGGTCGGTACTGCCATGTAATAAAATAGTTGGCGGGGCACCTGCAGCAATAAAAGTTATTGGGCTGGAGTTAGTATAAAGCATTGGGTTACTTGTTGGCGTTGCACCAATAGCCTGCGCCAGCACAGTTGATAAAATGGTTAAACCGCCAACTGGATTATTGTACATGTCTGTTAAATCGCCTGGCCCAAAAAAACTTACAATGGCTTTCGGTTTTACAGGCATTGTATATTTATAACCCTGCAGCATGGCTAAATGTGCACCGGCACTTGCACCAATCAACACATATTTATCGCTTATTAAATATTCGGATGATTTGCTAAAAATAAATTGCAGTGCAGTCTTCACATCATTTTCCTGCGTGGGAAAAACATTTGTTGTACCAGCAGATAAACGGTAATTGATATTGAAAATAGCGTAGCCGGGTAAACGTTTTTTCATGGTATCTACAAAAGCAGTTAAATCAATTTTATCACCAGTTGTCCAGCTGCCGCCATGTATCATCACCATTACTTTGGTTGCAGCAACTGTTCTGCCTGCAGGTAAATACACATCCATTTTTTGCTGTGCATCGGCGCCGTAAGCCACATTGGGTAATGTTTGTGCTGGCGTAGCATTAGTTCCTCCTCCGCTGGTATCATTTGTTTTTTTGCAGGAAATAAAAAATGAAATGAATAAAATAAAGGGAAGTAGTTTGTGCAATTTCATTATTAAGGTTTTAAGAAGGAAAAGATAGGAAGAATTGTGTTAAAGTAAAGTAAAAGCAGGGTTCAATTATTTTTTAACTATTGGTTTGTTTATTAAAGATATTAGATGATATCAGGCTCTCCTATTTCTTTTATCAGGCTATCAAATTGTAATTTCAAACGTTTTTTAGTAGAAAAGAAAAAATAAAATTGATAAATAATGATATAAAAACCATTGCAGGTTGTCAATAACAAAAGGATAGACTTAAATATATAAGAGAAAGCGATTTCACTGCCCTGAATTGAATATTTATTTAGCAATCTGATGTTTTCATATATTGCAAATACCAAGACTACTGTTAATAAAATGAAAAGTATAAAAAATAACCAAAAAAATATTTTTCTTCCTTGTGTTAAATATTTGGCTGTTGCATAGCTTGAGCATAAACTGATATTACTGGCACAGTTTGCAGTAATAATTAAAGGAATCCCTAAAATTATTGCAAAAGCAAATTTATCATCAAACGAAACTTGATTATAATAAGATGTATAACTGAATAGAAATACAATTAATACTATATGAATAATATTAAGTAATCTAAACATTTTCATTTAAAACATTTTTATTTCAAATCCAACTTTATCTGCAACTCTTCAAACTGTTTGGCATCAATAGTGCTTGGCGCATCAATCATTACATCACGGCCACTGTTGTTTTTAGGAAAGGCAATAAAATCACGGATGCTTTCGCTGCCACCGAGAATAGAGCACAACCTGTCGAAGCCAAATGCAATACCACCGTGCGGTGGTGCACCATACTCAAATGCGCCGAGTAAAAAACCAAATTTATGATGTTGCTCTTCGGCATCCATACCTAATGCTGCAAACATTTTTTCCTGCAATTCTCTTTGAAAAATTCTTATAGACCCGCCACCAATTTCGTTACCATTCAACACCATATCATAGGCATTGGCTTTTATATTTGCATAAGGATGTTTTAAATATTCTGCCGCATTTTCAATTACAGGATTGTTGTTGATCATTTCTGCAATTTGATTTGGCTTTGGCGAAGTAAACGGATGATGGCGTGCCACCCAGCGGTTACCTTCTTCATCATATTCAAAAAGCGGAAAGTCTAACACCCACAACAATTTAAAATCAGTGGGTTTACGCATACCTAATTTATCGGCCATATACATTCTTAAATCACTTATCGCTTTTCTTGTTCTTTCTTCTGCGCCAGCTAAAATTAAAATTAAGTCGCCTGGTTTTGCATGTGCTGCAGTTGCAATGGCAGAAAGTTTTTCTTCGTTATAAAATTTATCTACGCTGCTTTTAAAAGTTCCATCAGTATTACATTTTATAAATACTAATCCCTTCATACCTATTTGCGGACGCTTTACCCACTCCGTTAGTTCATCGGTTTGTTTACGGGTGTATTCGCTGCAACCGGGAATTGAAATGGCAACTACGGTTTCAGCATCATCAAATACACCAAACGAAACACCATTAATTATTGCTGCCTGATTTTCTTTTGTTGGAAAAGTGTGTGCAGGAAATTTAAGGTTGCAAATTTTAATATCGAAACGAATATCGGGTTTATCGTTACCGTAATTCCACATGGCTTCTTCCCACGTAATGCGTTGTACGGTTTCGGTGTAATCAATATTTTTAACATCTTTAAAAATACGTTTTACCAAACCCTCAAACATTTGTAAAATATCTTCCTGTTCTACAAAACACATTTCGCAATCTATTTGTGTAAACTCGGGCTGCCTGTCGGCACGTAAATCTTCATCTCTAAAACATTTTACAATTTGGTAATAGCGGTCGTAACCACTTACCATTAATAATTGTTTAAACGTTTGCGGACTTTGGGGCAATGCATAAAACTGTCCGCTGTTCATTCGGCTGGGCACCACAAAATCTCTTGCACCTTCCGGCGTACTTTTAATTAAGAAAGGTGTTTCAATATCTAAAAAATTATTTTCGTGCAAATAATTTCTTGCGCTGCGGCCTACGGCATAACGCAGTTCTAAATTTTTCTTTACAATATTTCTTCGTAAATCTAAAAAGCGGTATTTCATTCTCAGTTCATCTCCACCATCGGTATCATCCTGAATAGAAAATGGCGGCACAGCCGATTTATTTAATATTTTAAAGGAGGCTACATTTATTTCAATATCACCAGTTGGAATATTGGCGTTTTTGCTGCTGCGTTCGTTTACCGTACCATTTACCTGCAATACAAATTCTCTTCCCAAAGGATTTGCTTCCAGCTCTGTATTCAATGCTTCTGAAAATAATAATTGAGTAATGCCATAGCGGTCTCTTAAATCTACAAACGTTATGCTGCCGAATTTTCTAACGGTTTGCACCCATCCGGCAAGGGTTACAGTGCTATTGTTATCAGTTAATCTTAATTGGCCGCAGGTGTGGGTTCTGTACATTATTGATTGATGTTGTAATTTGATGAATTGGCGGCAAATATACAAACTTATGAAAGGGCCGCCAATCCTTTTAAGCCGGGGATTTTTAAAAAACTTAATTAATTTATGTATTTTCAAATACCTTATCATCCTAGAGGTACAATTATTGTTTATGAAGAAATTTCTGTTAGTGTTATTGATATGGTTACCCTTTTATAGTTTGGCACAGCAAAATCTTAAAAATATCCGTAGCCGAAGCTGGCGAGGCCATCGCCAAGGGCCGCCGCAGCCCCTTCAAGGCGCCGCCGCTCAAGCGCGATGACATCGCGGTGCTGCAATACACCGGCGGCACCACCGGCGTGAGCAAGGGCGCGGTGCTCAAGCACCGCAACATCATCGCCAACGTGCTGCAGATCGAGGCCTGGAACGCACCGGTCACGAAGAAAATACCGCCCGGCGAGCAGATCACGATGGTCTGTGCGCTGCCGCTTTATCACATCTTCGCGTTCACGGTGAACATGATGGTGGCGATGCGCATCGGCGGCGCCAACGTGCTGATCCCGAACCCGCGTGACCTGCCGTCGGTGTTCAAGGAACTGGCCAAGTACAAGTTCCACATCTTGCCGGCCGTCAACACCTTGTTCAATGCGATGGTCAACCACGCGCAGTTCAACCGCGTCGACTGGTCCAACCTCGTGCTCTCGGTGGGCGGCGGCATGGCCATCACCGGCGGCACCGCCAAGCTCTGGCTCGAGAAGACGAAGAGCCCCATCTGCGAAGGCTACGGCCTGTCGGAGACCTCGGCCGCGGCGACCTGCAACCCGGTGACGAGCACCGCCTACAGCGGCACCATCGGCATTCCGCTGCCCTCGACCGAGCTGACCTTGCTCGACGACGAAGGGCGCGAGGTCGCCATGGGCGCACCCGGCGAGATCGCGATCCGCGGCCCGCAGGTGATGGCCGGCTATTGGCAGCGGCCTGACGAGACCGCCAAGGTCATGACGCCCGACGGCTACTTTCGCTCCGGCGACATCGGCACCGTCGACGAGCGCGGTTACTTCAAGATCGTCGATCGCAAGAAAGACATGATCCTGGTGAGCGGCTTCAACGTCTACCCCAACGAGGTGGAAGAGGTGGTCGGCCTGATGCCGGGCGTGCTGGAATGCGCGGCGGTCGGTGTGCCCGACGAACACTCGGGCGAGGCGGTCAAGCTGGTGGTGGTCAGGAAGGACGCTGCCGTGTCCGAGGCCGCCGTGCGGGCCTATTGCGAAGCCAATCTCACTGGCTACAAGCGGCCGCGCATCGTCGAGTTCCGCACCGATTTGCCCAAGACTGCCGTCGGCAAGATCCTGCGCCGCGAACTGCGCGTCAAGACGTGAAGCCTGGCTGGGTTGCGCATCGCGCACGGAGCGGTTTTGTTCACCGCGACGACGGGGTGTCCGCGCGGCTTCGTACACTTCGCCACCAAGTCTCCGTCTGCAAAGCGAGTGGCATCGATGGCCGATCGTTACACCAAGACTGATACGGGCCGCGACGAAATCCGTGCCCGCGTCCATGCGCTCACGCGAACCGCGCGCAACCTGCTGCTGATCATCGACGCCAGCAAGGCCGGCGACCAGTGGATCGCGCTGGTGCGAGGCGCAACGGCGGACGACCTGCGGACACTGTTCGACGCCGGTCTGGTGGCCCCGTTCGGTGCCGCCGCAGTCGCCAGCGTTCAAGCGGCGCCGACGAGCATCCCGCCCGGGCAGGCCAGCACGGCAACGGCTGGAGCGGCCGGTGCGGCGGCCGAGTCCGCGCCCGCGTCGGCGACGACCACCGCGCTCTCGTATTCCGACCTCTACGACCTGCTGCCAAGTCTCGCCAAGGAACACCTCGGCCTCTTGAAGGGCTACCGCTGGGCGCTTGCGATCGAGAAGGCCAGCGGTCTTGCCGGCCTGCAGCAGGTGGCCAACGACTTGGTCGCGGAAGTCGAGCGCGTCAAGGGCCCGGCGGTGGCGCGTTCCGTCAAGCGCGCGCTGCTGTTGCCCTAGGCGAATCCGCGCCGCCAGGATGGGTCTGCGCTTTGCCATCGTCGCCGCACTCGATGAGGAGCTGCGCACGCTCCATGCGGCGCTGCTGGCCGCGGTCACCGAACACCACGCGGGCCGCGCCTTTCACCGCGGCCTGCTCGACGGCCACGAGGTCGTGCTGGTGCGCTCGGGCATCGGCAAGGTGGCCGCTGCGGCGACGGCCTTGCTGTTGGCCGACCGCTACGGCGTCGATGCGCTGGTGCTGACCGGCGTGGCCGGTGCGCTCGCGCCCGGTATAGCGGTCGGCGACGTGATCGTTGCGCGCGAGCTGTTGCAGCACGACATGGACGCGTCGCCGCTGTTTCCCCGCCACGAGGTGCCACTCACCGGCCGCTCGCGTTTCCCGACCGACGTCGATCTCGGCGACGCGCTCGTCACGGCCGCGCGCACGGCGCTGGCCGCCGAACGCATCGGCCTGGACTCGAGCTTTGCCGCGCTGGGCATCGATAACCCCCTAGTCCACCAGGGCCTGGTGGTGAGCGGCGACCGCTTCATCGCCACGGCGATCGAGCGTGCCGCGCTGCGCAGCGAACTGCCCGACGCGCTGGCCGTCGAGATGGAAGGCGCGGCGGTCGCGCAAATCTGCCACGACTGCGACCTGCCGTTCGCGGTGCTGCGAACCGTCTCGGACCGCTCCGACGACAGCGCCTCGGTCGACTTCAGCCGCTTCATCGCCGAGATCGCCGGGCCGCTCGGTGCGGCGGTGGTGCGCTGCTGGCTGCGCGGCGTGGAGCCGGCTTGAAGCGGCGGCCGAGTCCACTTTGGCGCGTGCTGCGCGCCACCCTCCTTGCACCGCTCGCGCTCCTCATCTGGCTCGAGGAATGGGGCTGGAAGCCGCTCGCGCGCGTGCTCGCCCGCTGGGCGCTGTGGCCACCGCTCGCGCGCCTCGAAGCGCGCCTTTGCCGGGTGCCGCCGCCGCTGGCGCTGGCCTTGTTCATCGTGCCGGCGCTGGCGCTGCTGCCGGTCAAGCTGCTGGCCCTGTGGCTGATCCACGCTGGCCGCGCGACGCTCGGCGTGACGGTCATCGTCATCGCCAAGT
>NZ_JANMUN010000112.1:0-4862 GCF_031391665.1 Ferruginibacter sp. | reverse complement strand
ATTTTCCTGCTCGGTAACTTTTACAATTTTATCATCCTTCAATTTCATTATGCGGAAATCTCTTTTCACGCCTTCCTTTTCTTTTTTCTCTACATAAGTTCTTTTAATAATGGTGCTGATAGTGGGAGCGTAGGTACTCGGTCGGCCAATGCCCAGCTCTTCTAATTTTTTTACCAGCGATGCCTCTGTATATCTTGCACCCGGCCTTGTAAATCTTTCGGTGGCCAGCATTTGATTAAAAACTAAAACCTGCCCCACAGTTAAATTGGGTAAGCGGCTTTCATCATCATTATTTTCTGCTTCATCATCGTCACTGCTTTCTAAATACACTTTTAAAAAGCCATCAAATTTTATTACCTGTCCGCTGGCTGTTAATTCTTCGTTGTTGGTGCTGATGTTTATTTTAGCAGTTGTATTTTCTAATTCTGCATCCGCCATTTGCGATGCAATCGTTCTTTTCCAAATCAATTCATACAAACGGTTGAGATCAAAATCATCTACCGATTTATTTTCCATGTACGTGGGGCGTATGGCTTCATGCGCTTCCTGTGCACTTTCGTTTTTGTTTTTGTATTTTCGTATTTGTAAATATTTATCGCCAAAACTTTTTCCTATCTCTTTTTTAATAGCATCCAATGCTGTTTCACCCAGGTTCACACTGTCGGTACGCATGTAAGTTATCTTACCGCTTTCGTACAGCTTTTGGGCAAGCAACATGGTTTTGCTTACGCCATAGCCTAATTTACGGCTGGCTTCCTGTTGTAAAGTTGATGTGGTGAAAGGCGCTGCCGGCGTACGTTTTCCCGGCCTTACCTGTATATCTTTAACGGTATATTTTGCACCCACACAACTTTGCAAAAACTTTTCTGCATCTGTTGCCTGGTTAAACTTTCCACCTTCTGCTTTAAAGTTTACGCTGCGGTTATTCATATCCGTTGCAGCTAGCGATGCTTCAATTTTAAAACTGGCAACAGGTGTAAACTGATTGATCTCTCTTTCTTTTTCTACAATTAATTTTACCGCCACACTTTGTACACGGCCTGCACTAAGGCCGCCTTTCATACCAATCTTGCGCCACAGCACAGGGCTTAATTCAAAACCAACAATTCTATCTAACACACGGCGTGCCTGTTGTGCATTTACCAAATCCATATTTATAGTACGTGGATTTTGTACCGCTTTTTGAATGGCGGGTTTGGTAATTTCATGAAACACTATCCTCTTGGTAGTTTTTGGATCCAGCTTTAATACTTCTGCCAAATGCCAGCTGATGCTTTCTCCTTCACGGTCCTCATCCGATGCCAGCCACACTTCATCAGCTTTTTTTGCCAATGCTTTTAAATCGTTTACCACTTTTGTTTTATCGGGAGATATAATATACTTGGGTTGAAAGTTATTGTTGATATCAATACCCATATCATTTTTCTCAAGGTCACGTATGTGGCCAAAGCAACTTTTTACTTCAAAGTCTTTACCTAAAATGCCTTCAATGGTTTTGGCCTTTGCCGGACTTTCTACTATCAATAAGTTTTTTGCCATATACCCCTATCCCCTAAAGGGGGACTGCTTGTGTTTTGTTAATAAATACGATACAAATTTTTCGCTTCAATCTCCTCCATTCCCTCCTTTAGGGGAGGGGGGTTTCCACTGCAATATTAGTTTAAAATTGAAAAATCAAAATTTTTCTTCTAAAACGAAAAAATAATTTGAATATTTTAAAGGAAATTTTCGATGGCTTTTTTTACCGCAGCGTCGTGGTAAATTTTGCGGTGGCCAAGTCCTTTTGTAATAACGAAATTTATATTGTTATGGTTGTCTTCTTTAACTTTTAGTGCATCGCATAAAGGTGTAATGTCATCATCTTCATCATGCAGCCATAATATTTGTGCAGTAATATTTTTTACGGCTCGCCTTACAGAAAACCATTCGGTTTTTTTGCCGCTCATCTCAAAAATAAGTTTATCCATTTCTTTTCTTACGGCAGTATCTTTTATTTTAAGCATACCCAAAGCACCATCAATTGCCGAAGTGGTTTCAGTTGCTGGTGCAATTAAAACAATTTTGGTGTTTGCATCATGTGGTAAATTTTCCATAGCAAGGCTTAAAGCAATGCCACCAAAAGAATGTGCAATAAAACTATTGACGGGGCCATACAGTTCAATAACTTTTGCAATCATTGCACTGTACTCCACTGCATTGGTGGTGGTGCCTTCACTGTCGCCGTGGGCAGGTGCATCAAAAGATAAAACTTCGTATCCTTTTTTTACCAATGGATTTACATAACGGTCAAATTTATGTGCTGCCGAGCTAAAGCCGTGTAATATCAAAATTTTTTTTTGCTGCGGATGGTTCCAGCGGTGGCCTTTTACCGTTAGGTTATTGAGCGTAAACTTTAATTGTTCGGCATTATCGGGTTCTGCAGTACGTTTTGATTTTAAAAGTGGTGTGCAAAATAATTGAAAGGCATTTTCCGCAGCTTTTCGTTTAGATACAAAAGCTATTAAGTTAATTTTTGTTTGTATGTAAGTTATTCCTGCTTTTTGTATTAATTTCATACAACAAAGATACCTCCCGGCAACCATAAGGAAAATATTTACGTATTTCTACTGTGTAAACAAAACCCTAAAAGTTTTATTTTGCAATAAATTCTCTCTAAACAATTCAGCCTGCTTATGAAAATTGTAATTATAGGTTCTGGTAATGTAGCCACCGTATTAGCAAGATTATGCAAAAAAAATAACCACCAGGTTATACAGGTAATGAGCCGCCATACTGAAAATGCCAAAATACTTGCTGATGAACTCGGTTGCAGTTATACCAATTACGATGGCATTACTGATATTAGCGCCGATATTTACATTGTGGCGATAAGCGATGGTGTATTATTCGACTTAAATAAATCATTCAGCCTGGGCAATAAATTAATTGTACATACAGCAGGTTCTGTTTCAAAAGATGTGTTACAAAATATATCTACTAATTATGGTATTTTATATCCGTTTCAAAGCCTGCGGAAAGAAATACAAACCATTCCCGAAATTCCTTTTATAATTGACGGCAATACCAACGATACGGTTACTTTAATTGAAGATTTTGCAAAAACACTTTCGCCTTTGGTAAAACGACTGGCAGAAGAGGATAGATTTAAACTGCATGTTTCCGGGGTGTTTGTAAATAATTTCACCAATCACCTTTATGCAGTAGCAGAAGATTTTTGCATTAAAGAAAACCTGGATTTTAAATTACTGCTTCCATTAATTCAATCTACTGCAGAACGCATTAAAGAAATTTCTCCAAAAGATATTCAGACCGGTCCTGCTTACCGCAACGATGTATTTACATTAGATAAACACCTGCGGTTATTGAGTGCCCATCCTAAATTAAAATACCTGTATCTTAAATTAACGGATAGTATTATGAACCCGTAGGGCAATGGGAATTGTCAATGGTCAATTGTGAATAGGCGGTTGTCAATTGTTACCTATAGTTGAATACGGCGGAAATGTTCAATATTCAACACTCAATTTTCAATATTCAATAAAATACAGGCGCATTTAATTTGTTACATAATTGAAAAGGCGAAAAAGCATAATACTATGCATTTTCATTGAATATTGAGCGTTGTACATTGATCATTGAATATTTGTTTTATTTGCTGAGATTCTGATTACGCAAGGGAGAAATGTTCAATATTCAATAAAATACAGGCGCATTTAATTTGTTACATAATTGAAAAGGCGAAAAAGCATAATACTATGCATTTTCATTGAATACTGAGCATTGTACATTGATCATTGAATATTTGTTTTACTATGCATTTGCATCGAATAGTAAGCGTGGAGCATTGAGTATTGAGTATTTTATTTCCACGGAAAAACAATATCTGTTCTCACCTTATACGGATCAATAGGTTTGCCTGATGCGTCAATAGGATCACCCACATAAATTTCGTAGGCCATTCCGTTGGCGGTTCTTTTTTCATCTTTCATTCTTTCTTTAATGGCATCATAGCCCTGCTGTAAAAGTGTGTACGGGCCATAAAAATGTGCCATCATCACACTGTCGGTATTCATTTCTCTTACAAAAACATTTTTGGGAAATTTTGCAGGTTTTTTACTAACCGGTATGCCGGCTTCAAAAAAGTAGGGCGCTTTGCTGCTTTTGTACCAGGCAATTGGGGCGCCGGTCATTTTAAGGTTATTCTTTTTTAATACTTCAGCCAGTTTTACACCGTATATCTGGGCCAGTTTTACACTGATCCGTTCAAATGTTTTGGCACTGTCTTTCATGTATATCACTATTCTTTTTGCAGCAACAGTATCTATAATATTAATGATGGCGGGCTTTTCGGCCACCGTGGGTTCTTTTACTTTTTCAGGATTAGTTCTTACCGGTTTTACGGTATCGGTTTTGGCTGCAGTGTTTTTTTTATCACCGCTGCCGCAGGATTGTAAAATTGTAAATGAGTAAAAACTCAGTACCAAAAGTGAAAGCGCAAGACCGTTTTTCATTTTAAAAAATTTTAAAGAAAGGCGGAAATTAGTAAAACCTTTGCTGGTATACAAGTAATTTTTTTTATAAAATCATCAATATTTTCCTGTATTGGTAATTTAAAGTAGGTTTGCAATCCGAAATTTGTGAAATATGTACACGATAACATTTAAGTTTGAGCAGAAAGGACTGGTGCCGGTTACGCTTAATAATATAGAATCCGATCAATCGATACTGGAGGTGGCTTTAAAAAACGACATTGACCTGCACCATAACTGTGGCGGTGTTTGTGCCTGCAGTACCTGTCATTTATATGTAAACGAAGGCGAAGGTTTGGTAGAGGAACTGAGTGATAAGGAAGAAGATTTTAT